>DATLVT010000334.1:0-5767 GCA_035577105.1 Polyangia bacterium | reverse complement strand
AGGGCGGGGTCGCCGCTGGCCCGCCCGGCGGTGAAAACGCGGCGCAGCCAGTCGGCGGCCAGGGCGTCGTCGCGCCGGATCTCGGCGCGCGGCCAGTCGCGCAGCAACGCGCGCGGCGCCTCGCTCGCGGAGGTGGACGAGCTGTCCTGTGCCTGTTCGCAAAGAAAACTCAGGGTGCAGATCCCGCGCGCCGTCACGGCGATGAAGCAGCGCCCGAAGGGGCTGTCGCCGATGCCCCAACGAATCCCCAGGCCGGCGCCCGCGGAGCGGTATTCGCCGGGCGTCACCGCCTCCAGGCTGACGAACAGGTCGTGCAGGCGCGAGGGACCGGACAGCCCGGCGTCGTACGCGGCGTCCAGTACGGTGGCGGAGGCGCGCAGGCGTTGCTTGGCGTGCTCCAGGGTCAGGAATTGCACGAAGCGTTTGGGGCTGACGCCGGCCCAGCGGTGAAAGAGCCGCTGAAAATGAAAGGGGCTTTGCCCGACGTGCGCCGCCACCTCGTCCAGCGACGGTTGCTGGGCGCGGCGGTCGGTCAGGTACTGGATGGCGCGTTCGATGCGCGCGTATTCAGCGGCGGCCTCGCTCTCGGGGTGGGACATCACGATGATCAGACACTAGCCGGCGCGGGCGCGCCCGGCGACCCGGATCTTGCGCTTAACAAGCGGTCGCCGTCGGGCAAGTTGCAGAGGCCAGAATGATGTAAGTTACCGCCATGGCGCGAACGCACTTTACGGTAGGCGACGTCGAGGCGCTGATCCCGACGCTGGAGCGGATCTTCACCGACGTGTTGCAACTGCGGGCGGGTCTGCGCGGCGTGGAGGAGAAGCTGGATCGCGCCGGCGTGCGCGTGAAACGCGACCAGCTGCCCCAGGAAGAGGTCGGCACGCCCGAGGTCCGCCAGGCCAAGGCTGTGCTGCGCGGCTTTTACGAGGCGCTGTCCGACGAGATCGAACGGGTCCGCGCCCTGGGCGGCCAGATCAAGGACATCGAGACCGGCCTGGTGGATTTTCCCGGACGGCGCGGCAGCGACGAGATCTTGCTGTGCTGGAAGCTGGGAGAAAAACAGATTCGCTACTGGCACACCGTCGACGGCGGTTTCAGCTCGCGTCGCCCCATCGACGAACAGATCCCGCGCGCGCCGCAGCGGCTGGACTGAGCCGTGGCCGACGAGGCGGCGCTGCAGACGGCGATCGCGGCGCTGCTGCGCGCGTCGGGGCTGGATCCCACCACCGACGCCGACCTGCGCCAGACACCGGCCCGCGTGGCGCACCTGTGGGCCACCGAGTTTCTGTCCGGCTATGCCATGGATCCGGCGGCCATCCTGGGCGATCCGGTGGTGGGTGAGGCCGATCCCGACGTGGTTGTGGTGGGCGGCCTGCGCTTTCATTCCATGTGCCCGCACCACCTTCTCCCTTACCGCGGCGTCGCTCACGTGGCGTACATCCCGAACGGCAAGCTGGTCGGGTTCGGTCGTCTGGCCGAGCTGGTCGATTGCTTCACGCGGCGCCTGACGCTGCAGGAGCGGGCCACGCATCAGGTGGCCGACAGCCTGTGCCGGCACCTGGGCGCGCACGGCGCCGGCTGCGTGATCGAAGCCGAACAGATGTGCCTGGCCATCCCCGGCGAAAAGCACGACCAGTCCGGCGTGGTCACCAGCGCCTTCGTGGGTGACATGCGGGAACGGCCCGACCTGAAGGCGCGCCTGCTGGCCGCCGCCAACCTGGGCGGCCGCACGCGATGACGCTGCTGCAGGGACGAACGGCGGTGGTGACGGGCGCCTCACGCGGCATCGGCCTGGCGGTGGCGACGGCCCTGCGCCAGGCAGGCGCGCGTGTTCTCGGCTGCGCCTTGCACGCCGCGGACGACGTCCTGGTCTGCGACGTTCGCCGCGCCGCCGACGTGGCGCGCTTTGCCGAGGCGGCGCGCGCCCGCATCGGCGTGCCCGACATCCTGGTCAACAACGCCGGCACCGTGGTGCGCGCGCCGCTGGCGTCGCTGCCCGAGGAAGCCTGGGACGAAGTGGTCGACGGCAACCTCAAGGGGACATTCCTGGTGTCGCGGGCCTTCGTCGCCGACATGCAGGCCCGGGGCAGCGGGCGCATCATCAACGTGGCGTCGATCTCGGGGCGGCAGGGGACGGCCGGCCTGACCGCGTACTGCGCCGCCAAGCACGGCGTCGTCGGGTTCACGCGCGCGCTGGCCGAGGAGGTGCGCCCGCACGGCATCGCCGTCAACGCCGTCTGCCCCGGCTCTGTCGATACCGACATGCTAAAGATCGGCATGCCCGGCGCAACGCCCGCGATGTCCCCCCAGGACGTGGCCGGCGTGGTGCTGTACCTGGCCGCCCAGGCCCCTTTGGCCCTGACGGGCTCTTGCGTGGATGTCTTTGGGTAGCGACTTCGACGCCGGTCCTCTGGGCCAGGACCGCAGCTTTCAAGAGGCGCTGCGCCGGCTGCCCATGTTTCCGTTGCCCAACGTCGTGCTGTTTCCGCACGCGCTGCTGCCGTTGCACATCTTCGAGGAGCGCTATCGCGAGATGGCCCGCGACATCCTGGCCGGCCAGCGCTTCCTGGCCCTGGCCTTGATCGCGCCGGGGCAGGATCTGGACGTCGTGGAAAAGCCATCGGTGCGGCCGGTGGCCGGCATCGGCGAGGTGGTGATGGCCCACGAGCTGGCCGACGGGCGTTTCAACCTGGTGGTGCGCGGCCGGGCCCGCATTCACATCGACGACGAGCTGATCTCCGATCGCCCCTATCGGTTGATCACGGCGTCGACCCTGGCGGACCTGCCGCCCGCCGATCCCGGCGAGCTGCGCGACGCCGATCAATCGTTGCGCGCCCTGGTCAGCCAGCTGGCCGACGCCATCCCGGAGGGGGGCGAGCTGCTGCGCCAGGTGGTGGCGTCCCAGGAGACGTCGTCGGAGCTGGTCGACGTCCTGGCCGCTGCGCTGGTCGTCGACGCCACCCAGCGCCAGTCGCTGCTGGAGACGCGCGACGTCCTCCGTCGCATCGAGCGGGTCTCCGCCGAGGTGGTGACCATGACGGCGCGGATCAGCTCGTCAAGCGTCGTGAACTGAACCGGCCCGCCGCGGGGCGGAGGGTCACTCGACGGTCAGGGAATCGATCAGGCTGGCCCCCGGCGGAAGGAAGGCGCCGCAGCCGGGGACGTCGGACCGCAGATCAACCACCACCTCGGTCGCGCCGGCGGGCAGCGCGTTCCGAAACTGCGTCGGTGGAAACATCTGCGGAAACGCGGCCAGACCGCTGGGCGTGGCACCGGTCGCCCAGGTGATCTCGGTTGGAACCTCGGCGATGGTCCCGCCCACGACGCCGAGACGGGTGCGCAGCCACGGGCCGCCACCGTCGGCGGCCACCAGCGCCCGGGCGCCGATGACCAGCGTCGTGGCGCCGGCGGGCACGGTCAGGCGCGCGGTGAAGCGGCCACCCGCCAGCAGCAGCGCGTGCTTTCCCGCCAGCGCGGGGATGACGGTGTCGTCGACGATGCGCGCCTGGCCAATCACCGCCGCCGCCGCGCCCTCAAAACCGACAAATGGCCCCGGCAGGTCCGGCGTCACCACGGTCAGCGCGCTGGCGGTCGCCACGTTGCCGGCCAGGTCATGCAACGAATCTGTTTCCAGGCGCAATCGCCGTCCGAACGGCAACAGCGTCGCGCCGACGATGAATCGACTGGGGTAATCGACCGGCGTGGCCATCAGGGGATAGGAGGTTGTCCCGTCGACCAGCCGGGCGGTGCTGGTCATGGGCAGCGCCTCCGGGAAATCGATGGTGACGCCGTCGAAAGGATGCACCGCCACCTCGGCGGCCTGCGGTCGGTCGGGCGCCGGCGCCGTTCGATCGGCAGCGCCGGTGATCGCCGCGGTGAAGGCGCGCGTTCCCAGCGCGTCGCCATCTTGAAAGCCGACAAAACCCTGGGCCTGCCCGGTCGCCTTGTCGCCGCTGATCTGAAGATCCATCTGACTGAACGAGACGTCGGTGACGCCGTTGCAGGACGGCCTGTCCGTGGTCGGCAAACCCAGCCGCAACGTGGTCTGTCGCTGATCCAGCAGCGCAGGATCGGTGTTGCGGTAAGAGATCTTTCCGCCGGCGAAGGTGACGGGGACGACCGCAGCATCGCCGTTGCCGCCCGCGATCAGCTGTTGCTGCCCCGCCGTCCCCGGAGCCAGCGTCAGCGTGAACGGCAGGCTGCCCGGCCACGGCCCGGGAATGCCGAAGTCCTGTCCGGTCCATGACAAGGTGGCGTCGACGTTGAACGACAGCGGCGCCTGCGGCGGGTTCGCCTGGCCGCCACCCCCACCGCAGGCGGCGAGCGTCGACGCACAGCACAGGATTGCGGCGCAGAAGAACCTTTCGTCAGCGCGTCGGGTCGTGGCCATCGCTTCGATCGTCCCTCCGAAAGAACAGGCTGGCAACAGCGTATTGCGAACGAAGTGGCGGCGAGAGTGATTCAGGGCACGGCGGTCGTCGACAGGAACCGCTCGTTGACCCAGCCGACCACGCCGCCGCACTTGACCTTGTGCCAGGTCGAGGCGCCGACGTGTCGGCGCTGGCCCAGGGACAGAACGCCGGTGGCGTGAGGGGACAGCTGGCCCAGGACGTCGCTCTGGGCGTCGGGGGCGGCGCGCACGTTCAGCGTGTCCTGCTCGTCGACGCCGCGCACGTTGAAGCGTGGGCCCTTGCCGGAACCGCAGGCGCCCAGGCGATCATCCTTGGGTCGGGGACGGGCGGGGGCCGGCGTCGGCGCGCGAGGCGGCGCCGGCGGTGGCACGGGCGGGCGCGGGGGGGCGACGGCGACCGGTTCCTCGACGGGCGGCGGCTCGGCGGGGGGCGCGGTGACCACGGGGCGGCTGGGCGCACGCGAACGTCGCGATCGCCGCGAGTCGCAGCCGGCCCCGATCGAGAAGGCCAGGGCCACGGCGCACACGCCAAGCCAGGGGAGAGAGCGTCGCGACGATGGGCCGATGAACATCAACGCCGGCAGGATAACCCAACCCGCCGCCGCCCGGGGATGCCGCACCAGGAGCTAGATCGACGCGGAATCCTCGGGCGCCGCCTGGTCGTCGCCGCCGTCGTCCTCGTCGGGCGGGGCGGCGGCCAGTTGCTTGAGGCGGATGGCGTAGTGAGACCAGACGCCCAGGAACGACAGAAAAATGGCCAGAAATGCCCAGGTGGCCGGAGGGGCGCCGCCGGCGATCCCGGCCAGCAGGCCACCCACAGCCGTCATCGACCAGATCACCTTGAGGCGCAGCATGGCCCGGTAGGTCTCGAAGCCCTCGTTGCGGCCAAAGAACGACTGCAGGCCGATGGCCAGCAAGGCCGCCCCCACCAGGCGCGTCGCCACCGGGTCAACCACCGTCCATCCCAGCGGCTGCAGCACCATGGTCGGGGCGACCAGCAGCGGGATGGCCACCGTCCCGTCGATGACGGAATGGGCGACGAACCAGGTGCGCAGTGACGAGGGGAGCTCCACCCTTTGTCTCTATCAGACGGCGGCGCTCCGGGCGAGCAACCGACCGCGCAGGCGCGGTGGAACCGGGCTTGGGCGTGCTAGGTTGCTGGGCATGCGGAAACGAGTTGTTGAAAGCAGAGGCTTCGCGCTGATGCTGATCGGTCTTATTACCGTCGGTCTTGGCTTGTCGCTGTCGGCCGAAGCCAGAGCCAAGCGCGCCCACCGGAAGAGCGCCCCCGCGGCCAGCGCCGCCGCCGATTGCAAGGTCGACCACGACTGCGCGCTGGTGGTCGATGACTGC
>DATLVT010000333.1:0-3732 GCA_035577105.1 Polyangia bacterium | reverse complement strand
ATCTGCATTTCCCCCGAGATTTCCCCCGACCGGCCACCTCATTCGGGTAGCCCTGCACGCCGCGTGCTGCCTGAACCCGTGTTTCGTTGCGACGTAACGGAGGTTCGATGACTTATCGGACGCTGGGAGTTTGTGCGATCGCGGTTGCCCTTGGCGCGCAGGCGCGCGTTGTCGCGGCCGCCGACAAGAAGAGCGACGCCAAGCCCGACGAGGAAGAGAAGAAAGGCGCCGACGTGCCCGAGGTCGTGCACGATCAGTCAGCCTGGGAGGTGCCGCAGGACGCGTTGATCCCGGCGACGCCGCAGCGCGTGCCCACCTATGGGGCGCGCGAAGACTGGTCGATCCTCCCGTACGGCTTTGCCAAGCTGGACGTGATGGAAGACTCGACGCAGGGTTTTGACAGCGGCGTCGGGGCGAACGTCATCCCACGCGTGGGGACGTACAAGGGCGATCACCGGCGCACCACGCTGACCGCGCGTGACTCGCGCGTCGGGCTGCAGTTCATCGCCCCGTCCTTCCCCGACATCACCCCCAAGCTGAAGGGGATGCGAACGTCGGGGCTGATCGAGTTCGACTTCTTCGGCCAGACGCCCACCGACGCCAAGCGCGGCGACGTGATCGTCTTCGGGCCCGTACGCATGCGCCAGGCCTACCTGAAGCTGGAGACGTGGCTCATCGACGTCGTCGCCGGCCAGACGCAGGACGTGTTCGGCTGGGGGGGCTATTTTTATCCGGCGACCGTCGGGTATCTGGGCGTCCCGGGGCAGATCTACCACCGCAACCCGCAGCTCCGCCTCGAGGAGAAGCTGCGCTCCGACGACGGCAACTACGAGCTGGTGATCGCCGCGGCGGCCGTGGCGCCGGCTCAGCGCGACTCTGGATACCCGGAGGGACAGGCGGGGATCAAGTTCGCGTACAAGGGATGGAAGGGCTGGTCGGGCTCCGGCTTTGGCAGCCCGTACCTGGTGCCGCTGTCGATCGGCGTCTCCGGGATCTACCGGCACTTCGAGGTGCCGGCGTTCCGTCCGAACCCTGGTTCGGAGGCTCTCACGGCCAATGGATACGGCGCGGCGGCGTCGATCCTGCTGCCGGTGATCCCGGCCAGCGCGCAGTATGACCGCGGCAACGCCCTGACCCTCACCGGCGAGTTCAGCATCGGCACCGGCATCGCCGACATGTACAGCGGCATGGACGGCGGGTCCCGGTTCCCGCAAATCGTGAACGTCGGCCTGACGACGCCGTCGCCGGCCTATCAGGCGAACGTCGATCCCGGCCTGGTGACGTTTGATCGCACCTATAGCTTGAAGACCATCAACTGGCGCGCCTTCGTCGCCGGTCTGCAATACTACCTGCCGATGGAGAACAACCGCATCTGGGTGAGCGGTCTTTACTCGCGCGCCTGGTCGGACAACCTCAAGGACCTGACGCCGATGACCAGCTTTGGCGCCATCTTCACGAAGATGGAGTACATCGACGCGAACATTCAGATGGAGATCACGCCGGCCATCGTTCTGGGCGTCTCGTTTCAGACCGTCAAGCAGACCTTCGCCGACGTGAGCTCGCCGGACCCCACCTTCACGGGCGATCCATTTCAGAAGACCCAGCCCGGCACCGGTGGGGTGCTGCAGAGCGCCCGTAACAACCGCGCGCAGCTGAGCATGGGGTTTTTCTTCTAATGCGGCGGGAGGACAGACTCATGTCGAAAACAGCGTTCGCACTTGTCGCCTGCTCGGTGTTGGTCAGTGTGGTGACAACGGGGTGCGACCAGTTCATGCAGAAGCCGCGCTGTAAGCCCCTGGGCGACTGCGGCGGTGCCAATCCCGTCGGCACCTGGGTACTGGACCCGAGTCACGTCTCTTGCTCGGAGGACATCTATATCGCTCCCTCCGACCAGCGTGTCGTGACGGGCACGGTTCCTGTGGCGCGACAGCCGCCGCCCGAGCCGGCGCTCAGCGACTGGTGCGATCAGCTGGTCACCAATGGCGGGACCATGGTCACCACCCATGACCCAGAATTTTATCATGACGATCCCCGCATCGGGATTGCGTCCGTTCATTATGGTGCGGACGGAGCCTTCAGCGCCGGACTCACCCAGGTCGGACATTACAAGCTCGATTTTCCCACGTACTGCGTCCGCGCGTTCGCGGCGATGGACAATCGACAGGCAGATCCGGCAAACGATCCGAACGGTCCCGCGGTGTCACTCTGCAAACAGATCGAGGTGGCCGTCAAGAACGCCGGGAACGGTGCAGGTGCCTATCCCAATGCAACCTGCCGAGGCAGGACCGAATCGGGCCAGACTGATGATCCGACGATCGAAGCTGGCGGGTGCAGGTGCGAATTTGACGTGACGGCGACAGCGGGGCCGGGCGGCATCTACAAGCTGCTGAACAACAACACGATGATCAACTTTCTCAACAACGGCTTCCCACAGACGGTGACCTACTGCAATCGCGGCGATCACCTCGAGCTGACGGGGGCGAACGGCTCGTACCTGTTCGGCAAGACGGGGCTCCGCACCATGAGTCTTGTGCCCGACAAAGGGATGATGATGCAGTCGCCTCCGATGACGACGCAGCAGTAGATGAGCGCGGGAGGGGTTTCTTCGGCAACCATGCCCGCGCCTGGACGTCTTCGCTACTTCAAGGGCTCCATCGTCGTCACCATCGTCGGCCTGCTGCTGGCGGCGGGGGTGGGCTTTTATTACAAGGGGACGCTGGCCGGGGCCGGGCGCACGGTCTTCCTGGTCGCCGTGCTGAGCATCCTCGAGATCTCGCTGTCGTTCGACAACGCCGTCGTCAACGCCACGGTCCTCAAGCACACCACGCCGCTGTGGCGAAAGCGTTTTTTAACCTGGGGCATGGCGATAGCCGTCTTCGGGATGCGGTTTGTCTTCCCGCTGGTGGTCGTCAGCGTGGTCGCGCAGATCGGCCCCTGGCAGGCGATTCGCCTGGCCACGCTGCAGCCGGAGGACTACGCCCGTGTCCTGACCGAAGCTCACGTCCCGCTGCAGGCCTTTGGCGGCGCGTTCCTGGGGATGGTCTGCCTGAAGTTTTTCTTCGACGCCGACAAGAGCGTCCACTGGATCGCGCCGCTGGAGAAGCGCCTGGCCTGGCTGGGGAAGTTCGAGGCGATCGAGATCGCCCTGATGCTGCTGGCGATCTATGTCTTCTCCGGCGTCGTCCCGGCCGCCGTCTCGCGGCCGCTGCTCAATGCCGGCATCTGGGGCCTCATCACCTTCATCGCCGTCGACGCGGTTGGTTCGGCGATGGAGCAGGAGGATGGGGCCGCGGGGTCGGGCGGCACCAGCCTGTACCGCGCCGGCATGGCCGGGTTCCTTTACCTCAACGTTCTCGACGCCAGCTTCAGCTTCGACGGCGTGATCGGCGCCTTCGCCCTGACCAACAACCTGTTCATGATCGCCATCGGGCTGGGCATCGGGGCCATGTTCGTGCGCAGTCTGACCATCATGCTGGTCGACGAGGGGACGCTGGACGCCTATCGCTACCTCGAGCACGGCGCCTTCTATGCCGTCGGCGCGCTGTCCTTCCTGATGCTGCTCAGCACGATGATCGACGTGCCCGAGGCGGTGACCGGCTTGCTGGGGGCGGGCTCCATCGCCCTGGCCCTGTGGTCGTCGATTCGCTACCGACGACGCCACGGGTCAACGCCTCTGGACCTGGACGCCGCCGAATGACGCGACATGAACCTTCCTGCGGGGTTGCAGGGTCG
>DATLVT010000332.1:0-5745 GCA_035577105.1 Polyangia bacterium | reverse complement strand
CATCCTTGATGATCCGCGCCCGGGTCAGATAAAGCCGCCCCCACGACGCCACACCCACCGTCGCCGCCACGCTGACCGCGATCAGCCAGATCTTCGTCCGGATCGTCACAGAAGCGCCCCTGGCATTTGCGTCAAACCGCGCATCAGGATCCGCAGAGTATAGCGGCGCTGCAAAATCAAGACTCGCCCATCTTAGAAGGCGCGAGCGGAGGCGGCTTTGCCGCCGCAGCGAGGGGATTTGGGGTGCGCGAGCGGCAGCGAGCCGTACCCCAAATAGAACGAACGAAACCCCCGGCATGCAAAGCACACCGGGGGCTTAAACTGGCGCCTCTCAGTCGTGAGACCGAGTCTTGCCAGGGATAACTACTTCTTCTCTTCTTCCTTCTTCTCGCCACCCTCGGCCTTCTTGCCCTTCTTGGCCTTCTTCTCCTTCTTCTCACCGGCCGGGGCGTCGCCCGCGGGAGCCGGATCGGCGGCCTTGGCAACGGTCCAGGTGGTGGGGAGCATCACGGCCAGGGCGAGGAAGATAGAACGAACAAGCGTCATGGGAAACTCCTGGATGGGGTTATCGGAACGGAGCCGAAGCTCCACTGCGAGCCGCGGACGATGCAGCGGTCATGCCACGGCCCGGCGAACGACTGAGACCCCGCGTTCTCGCGGTTTCGGATGAGGCGAACCTGCTCGGCAAGCGATCCCGTGAGGCGATCTTGCCAACATCCTTGGTAGACGTGTGGCGATCCGCCTCATGGCGTCGTAGCTGGAACCCTCGGAGGGTTCCAAACCTCCCGCGAAGGAACTCCGTCGGCGAAGCCGCCTCCATTCCACGCGATCTGCGTCCTCGCGGCTACTTGCCCGGGGCGGTCAGGATCGCGATGTGGTTGGCGCCGGCCTTCTTGGCGACCGACATGATGTCGACCGCCGCCCCCAGAAGGACGTTCTTGTCGCCTCTGATCAGCAGCGTCTCGGAGCCGACGTCCGTCAACGCCTTGTGGATCTCGGCCTCCAGGTTCGCCACCTCGATCTTCTTGGCGCCCAGATAGACCTCGTTGCTCTTGGTGACGGTTAAGACTGGATCGCTGCGCCGCTGTGACACCGGCCCGGCGGTGTTCGCCTTGGGCAGCACCACTTTCATGCCGGCACGCGACGACGCCTCCGATTCGACCAGCGCCGTCGAGGTGACCATGAAGATGATCAGCAGCACCAGGAAGACGTCCGTCAGCGGCGTGATGTTGATTTCGGCGACGACGCTCTCCGACGCCGTCTCTCCGTCGCCGCCCTCGCCGATGGTGGCGTCTTCCATTTGAATGTTGATGGCCATGTTCGCCTTTGATGCTCGCTGCGCTGTCAGGCCGGCGCGCTGGCGGGGACGGTGGTGGCGGGATCAGCCGGCGTCGTGCCGGTGCCGGGCGGCGTGGCGGCGGCCGCGGTTCCCGATCGCCCCTTGGCCAGCTCGCCCAGGGCGGTGAGGAACTCCTCGCAGAACAGCTTGTAGTGCAGGGCCAGCGTGTTCACGCGCGAGACGAAATAGTTGTAGGCGATGACCGCGTAGATGGCGACCAGCAACCCCGCCGCGGTGGCCACCAGCGCCGCCGCGATTCCCTGGGACACCACCTTGAATCCGCCCGTCCCCGCCACCGACATCGATTGAAAGGCCTTCAAGATGCCGACCACCGTGCCGAACAGACCGACGAAGGGCGCTGAAGACCCGACGGTGCCCAGCGCCCACAGGTAACGTTTGAACGACAGGACGGCCGCGGCGCGCTGCGAGGTGACCGCCTCGGTCGTCTTGTGCGGTGTCTTCTGGAAGACCTGCAGGCCGCGCTCGAAAACCTCCGCCAGTGGAACGGCGGACATCTCACACAGCGCCGCCGCCTTGCCCAGATCGCCGGCGCCCAGCGCGTCGACGACGCGATTCTTGAACGCCTCCGACTTTGGCAAGACGTTCCACAGGGCGTAAAGGCGTTCGCAGATGACGGTGAGGCCAGCCAGCGACCACAAGAGCAGCAGCGACAAGATCACCCACTCGTCGCGCACCAGGTTCCGAACCATCTCCCAAGACATAGAGGAAAAGTGTACCGCGGAACATGGACGGGCGCTCTCGATCCTCGCCCAGGGCGCCCGGGACGGTTTTCCCCTAAAATCCTGCCGTGGCCACCACCCAGTCGGAAGTTCCCGTCGCGGCTTCCCTGCGCGCGGCGGCATGCGCGCTGGGCGCGGTGGTGCTGGCCGAGCTGTCGCTGACGTTGCTGGAGGCGCTGCTGGTCTGGGCGCCATTGGTGGCCCTGGCCGGCCAGTCCCTGCGCGACAGCGGCGAGACGCCACGGATCGTCATCATCATGCTGGTCCTGCTGGTGCTGACCTGGGTGCGGGCCACCGATCAACTGCGTCCGGTGCTGGCGGCGCGGGCCACCAAGCTGCGCGGTCTGCCGCTGACAGCGGCGGCCGAGGAGGCGGCGCAACGGGCGATGGCCCGCACGCCGCTGGAGATGGCCGGTCTGCGCTGGGCACTGTGGACGGCGCTGTCCGTCGGGGTGGCGTGGATGCTGGCGGCGCGAAATCTTCTGGCCTGGCCGTCGGCGGTGGGCGTTGCCTGCGTCGGACTGCTGCACGCCGGCGGCGCCGCGGCCATTCGCGCGCTTTTCTGGGAGCGCCTGCTGGAGCCGGTGCAGGCCACCATCCTGCCCAACCTCGATCCCCTGCGCGCCTTCGCCGTCACCTATCGCCGGCGCCTGTGCCTGACTGCCTTCGCGTTGATCGGCCTTGGCCATGCCGTCAGCGCCACGCTGATCGCCGTGTTCACCGAACTGACGTCGCCGCAGGCGGGGACGCTGCTGGCGCTGACCGTACCCGCGCTGCTGGTGCCGATGCTGTGGTGGTACCGCTCGCTGGCGCGGCGGACCGTTCCCATCGAACGATACTTTGAATCGGCGATAAAACGCCCCGGCTCGCGCGGGCTGGCCCGCGACGATCCGCAGGCGGTGGCGGCTTTTCGGGCGGCGCAGTCGCTGCCCTACCGGGCGTCCATCTACCAGTCGCTGGCCTGTTCGCTGGCCGCGGTGGCGGTGGTGGCGGTGGGACGGCGCCTGACCGGATTCAACACCGCCATCGCCGGGCGCCTGCTGGGGGCGATCGGCCTCATGGTGCTGGCCTCCGGGCTTTACGAGACGTTGCTGCTGCGGGCGGTGCTGCGCCCGCTGCTGGGGCAGCTGGGCTCGCGCCACCGCCTGCCGGTCGCCGAGGTTCGCTCGGCGCTGGGGCTGCGGCGAAAGTTGCTGCTGTTTTTCGGCGGCGTGATCGTCCTGGGGTCGGGGTTGGTGTTGCTGTTCTCGCTGTCGCCGAAGCACGGCCCGGCCACCATGGTCGGGTCGACGGCCCTGGCCCTGGCCCTGGCCCTGGGGCTGGTCGTCCTGATCGTTCGCGATCTGGTCAGCCCCATTCACGCCCTGGAGGAACGCGCCGACGAGATGGCCCGCGGCGAGCTGGCCCGTCCGGTTCCCCCGTCGGGCGAGGCCGACGAGATCGGACGGCTGACCTTCGCCTTTGAAGAGATGCGCCGCGCCCTGCGGGACAAGCTGCGCTCGACCGAGTCGCTGAACATCGACCTGGAACGAGAGGTGCGCCGCCGCACCGAGGTGCTGGAACAGCGCAACGCCGAGCTGCACGACGCGCTGGAAAAATTGCGGCGCGCCCAGGACGATCTGGTGCGAACCGAAAAGCTGGCGTCCATGGGCCGCCTGGTGGCCGGCATCGCCCACGAGATCAACAACCCGGTCAACGCCGTGATCAACACCCTGGGCCCGCTGCAAGAGTCCATCCACCAGATCAGCGGCGCCCAGAGTCCCGAGCAGATCGCCTCGGCGGTGGCCGACGCGGAAGAGATGCTGCGCGTGGTGCAGCGGGGCGCGGCGCGCAGCAAGGCCATCGTGCAGGCGCTGCACAATTATTCACGCGGCGACGAATCGGTCCCGCGCGAGCTGAACCTGGGCCGCAGCGTCGACGACACGGTCGATCTGCTGCGCCACCGCCTGAAGAACATCCACGTGGAAAAGGAGATCGATCCCGGCCTGCGGGTGGTCGGTTTTCCCGGCCAGATCGATCAGGTGCTGATGAACCTGGTCACCAACGCCGCCCAGGCCATCGGCGATCGGCCGCAAGGGGGGACCATCCGCATCGGCGTGCAGGCGGTCGACGGCGAGGCGCAGATCAGCGTGGCCGACGACGGCCCCGGCATTCCGGCCGAGGTGCTGCCGCGCATCTTCGATCCGTTCTTCACCACGAAAGACGTCGGCGAGGGATCGGGCCTGGGCCTCTCCATCGTTCACGGCATCATCGAACGCCACGGCGGCCGCATCCGCGCCGAGAGCCGCGCCGGCGAAGGCACCGTCTTCCGGATCTGGCTGCCCCTGCGTCCGGCCGCGGCGTCGTCCGAAAATCGGGCGTTGCGCTAGCGGGCGCGATACCAACCGCCGCGGTGCCAGTCGTAATGATCGTCGTGTTGTTCCCAGGCGCCGTCGCGCCATCCCCAGCCTCTTCGCTCTCTCTCATAGTGGCCGGGGACCCATTCATAGCTGTGCGCTCTCCACCTGTGGTGACCCCCGACCCAGACGTATCCGTGGCGGGGCTCGGCGACCTCTACTCGCACGGGCGGCGGCGCCTCGTGAGGGCCCGCCCGGTGGAACAGGCGCGCCTGGGCCAAAGACGGAAGCAACAACATGACGAACATGCTCAATACCTTTGCCATCCGGGTCATGACCGAAATGTGAGCACGAAGCGGCCCGAGAAAAGACTGGGGCCGTCCGCCGCCGCTCCTCCGCTGGCCAAGGTCTTGGATGCGCAGGGTGGGCAGCCCGTCCGCGCATGAGCGCTTTCATTGAGTCGGCCCGGCCGATGGCATATCGTTGCCTCATTGACGACCGCGACATAATCAAGAGCTTCGAGAGCGGCTGGGGAAAGCGACTGCTGATGGTCGGCCTGGCCGTGGCCGTCGTGGTTCTGATCGTCTTCGTCGCGTGGGGATTTCGTGGTCGGCACATCGCGCAGAACGCCGCCGCGCTGACCCCGGTCAGCATCCCCACCAATCCGGACGCGCCGTCGTCTCGCTGAAGGCCTGCGTTTCTTGGTGAGGCCGCCGCGCCCGGCGGCGTGGGAACAAAGCGCGGCGGTCGGCGTTTCCTGGGTACACCTTTGCGAGGATTTTACGGATGAAAAAAGTATTGCTGTTCGCGGTCGCTGGTCTTGCAGCCGTCGCCACCGTCGCGGTCACCGCCAGACGGGGTGAGGCGAATCCCCGGTGCCACCAGCTCATCGGGTTCGGGGGAATTCAATCGAGCGCGGTCACCGCCGGCTGCAACAGCCCGGTCGGACTTTGCACCGCGGGGAAGTTTCACGGGGACCCCCTGCTGCACGGCACGACCGCGTTCTCGGCGGACGGGCTGGCGCCCGCGGCCGGCATGCCCGCGGTGGAAGCGCCCACCACGCTGTCTTACAGCGGGCTGCTCACCATCACGACGTCATTCGGGACGCTCACCACCCGCGACACCGGCATCTTCGACACCGCGGCCGGTCTCTTCACCTCACGCGATGTCATCGTGGGAGGAACCGGCATCTTCACCGGGGCCACCGGGCACCTGTTCTTCAGCGGCACCGGAACCACCACGTTCAACAGCACCGCCCTGGGAGAGATCTGCCTGGCGCCGTGACCGCGCCGCCGCCGGCGGCGGCCGTCTTACCCCCGATCACCCAAGG
>DATLVT010000331.1:0-3304 GCA_035577105.1 Polyangia bacterium | reverse complement strand
CGACCAAAGAGAACCAGGCCAACGCTCTCGGCCTGAGCATCCAGGCCGCGACCGGCTCGGGCATCGCCGACATGTGGGGCGTCAACGGCGGTCTTGCCGCCGCCAACGGGGCCGCGGGCGCATTGCCTGGCTTCCCGAACGTCAAGGACGCCGTCGCCGCCGATCCGATGGCGGTGCCGCCGGTGGTGGCCGCGCCCGCACAGGCCTATCCGGCCAACATTGACCCGGGCATCGTCGCCTACGACAGAAACAAGAACGACTTCGTGCCGATCAAGTGGACCGGCGTCGTCCTGGGCGTGCAGTATCGGCTGCCCTTCGAGGACGGAAGAATGGTCCTGTCGTCGAATGACTCGTTCATCAGCTCCAGCAACATCGCCGACCTGGCCATTGCGGGCTCGGGCTACAACGGTGCCAGCCTGTGGAAGAGCGCCATCCGTAACGACGTCAGCCTCTCCTACACCTTCTACCCGGCGGTGGTGGTCGGCGCGATGTACGAGACCATCCAGACCAAGTACGTGCTCGCCGGCGGCGCGAACAACGACGACAAGTCGCTGCGCAGCCACCGCGTTCACTTCTCGGTCCTGTTCTACTTCTAGTCGCACAGGAACGCAGGCGGCCTGGCCGCCAAGGTAGAAAAGGCCGCTTCGCCTCGAGTGAAGCGGCCTTTTTTTTTAGATGAATCAAAGAACTCTCAAGCGCCTCGCCGCCGTGCCGGTCTTGCTGGTCACGACGGTTGCGCGCGCCCAGGCGCCGGCGACGCCGCCGGCCGCTGACGCCTCGCCGACGGCGACGACGACCACGCCAGAGCCCGAACCGCCCGCCAAGCCGGCCGCGCCGCCCACCTCCACGCCGGGCGCCGTGAACAAGTTCGCGCTGTCCGTGTATGGCTTCGCCGAGCTGGACGCCTGGTACGACACCACCCAGGGCGCCGGCGAAGGCCTTGGCAACGCGATCCTGCCCCGCCCGGGCACCGTCACCGGCGAGAACGGCCGCTATGTGTGGAGCGCGCGAAACTCTCGCTTTGGATTCCGGATCACCGCCCCCGAGTGGGAGGGCATGAAGGCCTCCGCCGTCCTGGAGGCCGACTTTGGCGGTAACGTGTCGGGCGGCAACGTCACCGCCCAGCTTGGCTCCTCGTCGCCCAACAGCGGGACCGGCAGGGTGGACGCCCCCGCGCAACAGCCGTACTCGAACAACTACGGCAACGAGGGGGCCTTCACCCTGAACGGGACCCTCCGCCTCCGTCATGCCTACGTGAAAATGGAGACCGCCTACCTGGACGTCCTGGCCGGCCAGACGTGGGATCTCTTCGGCTGGGGGACAGTGCCGACCCTGGCGGGCGGTCCGGAGTTCCAGGGCATCCCCGGCCAGGTCTACCATCGCAACCCGCAGCTGCGTCTGTCGCAAGTATTCAAGGCCGACGCCGTCTGGGTCGAGCTGGCCGTCGCGGCCGTTCGCCCGTTCCAGCGCGACGCGCAGGTTCCCGACGTTCAGGGCGGCCTGCGGGTGCAGTTCGCCGACATCAGGGGCGTGCACGTGGTGGGCGCCGGCAAGCCGCTGTACAGCCCGATGACCTTCGCCGTGTCCGGTTTCTACCGGTCATTCAAGCTGGTCGACCACCCGCCGTCGACCGGGGGGATGTTGTTGCCGGCTGGCACCATGATCCCGATCGACTATGTCAAGAAGAGCGGCTGGGGCGTGGCGTTCGACACCTTTCTTCCTCTGTATGGCGCCACCATGGAGAGTCAGTCGAACGCCCTGGCCGTGACCGGCGAGGTGGCTCTGACCTCCGGCGGCGCCGATCTGTACAGCGGCCTCAGCGGCAACTTCGCGCCAGCGCCGATGTTGTTGCGCGCGCCCGTGAACGCCATGCCGATGGCCACGCCGCCGGTCGCGGCAACCCCCGCCGGCCTTTACAACCAGAACTTCGACAACGGCGTCCTGGCCTGGGACGGCACGCAGTTCGTGCCGATCAAGTGGCTCTCCATCACCGCCGGGCTGCAGTACCACCTGCCGATCTATGACGGCAAGCTGATGTGGCTGACCTTCAACTTCGGCATGGTCAAGCTGCAGGACACCGGCAAGTACAACCTGGCGTCCAGCGGAACCATGAACCCTGACGGCACCACCACGGTTCAGAACGCGATGAAGGAAAACCGGTTCATCGACGCCACCATCTTCTTCAGCCTGGGCCCGGCCGCGCACATCGCCGTGAACTACGCCAACTATCAGATGACGTACATGGACGGCGCCGATTCGGCGACCAACCACCGCATCATGACCGCCTTCTATTTTTTCTTCTAGAAAAGGACCCTCAAAGGGTCCTTTAAATCCCCCGCGACGAGCTCCGCCGGGCGGAGCCCGGCTCCGCTCACGCGATCCAAACCGGGGTGTCGAGTGGGGCGGCCCTTTTGCTTTTGTGGCGGTATCATCGTCCGCATGAGTTCAGTCGAGGGCGCTCTCCTGCTCGATCCACGCGACGACGTGGCCATCGCCACCCGGGATCTGACGGCCGGCACCGCGGTCACCGTCGATGGCGCCAGCGTCGTCGTGCGCGCCGACGTGAGGGCCGGGCACAAGGTGGCCAGGCGGGGCGTCGCTGCCGGCGATCCGGTCAGGCGTTATGGCCAGGTCATCGGGTTCGCGTCGCAGCCCATCGCCCCCGGCGAGTGGGTCCACGTTCATAACCTCTCCATCGGCGAACGGGCCCAGCGCTACGAGGTCGGCAACAACGTCCGCCCCGTCGATTTCTATCCGCCGGCCCAGATGCGTTTCTTCGACGGCTTTGCCCGGCCCGACGGGCGCGCGGGAACGCGCAACTACGTCGCGGTGCTGTCGACGGTGAACTGCTCGGCCAGCGTCAGCCAGTTCGTGCGCGAGCGCTTTCGCGACGTCAAGCGCCAGTACCCGAACGTCGACGGCGTCATCGCGCTGACGCACAAGTCGGGGTGCGGCCAGGTGCTGAGCGGCCCCGACCACCTGCTGCTGGAGCGGGTGATGGCCGGTTACGCCCGCCACCCCAACGTCGCCGCGTACATCATCATCGGCCTCGGCTGCGAGGTGAACCAGGCGCCGGCGCTGGTCGAGCGGCACAAGCTGTCGCTGATGGACGACGGCGGCCCGCGAGGGCAGCGTCCCATCGTCATCACCATTCAGGAGTCGGGCGGCGTGCGCAAGACGGTCGAGGCCGCGGTGGCGGCGGTGGCGCAGCTGCTGCCGCACGCCAACGAGGCGCGCCGCACGCCGCAGCCGCTGTCGTCGCTGGTGCTGGCCACCAACTGCGGCGGGTCCGACGGAAACTCCG
>DATLVT010000330.1:0-7967 GCA_035577105.1 Polyangia bacterium | reverse complement strand
GGGCGGCACAAATCCACGGCGGCGTGCCTGATCTCTCGGGCGCCAGGGTACTGGGGAACATGCCGATGTCTTCGCGCGCCCTCAGGATCACGCCGCGCATCCTGGTTCCGGTGCCTTCGGGCGCGAAACCGGTGCGCCTGGTGGTCATCGAGGAGCAGCCGCTGCTGCGGATCGGCCTGCTGACCGTGCTGAAGGCAGAACGCGACATGATGGTCCTGGGGGCCACCGCCGACGTCACCACGGCGCTGGCCATGCTTGAACGCTGGTCACCCGATGCCATCTTGCTGGATGCCGAGCTGACGGGCAGCGATTGCCCCACCACCGTTCGTCGCTTGCTGGAGCGCGCCCCCCTGGGGCGCATCGTGGTCCTGGGGCAAGACGGCGGCGACGAAGAGATTCACGGCATCCTCGCGGCGGGCGCGTGCGGATATCTCTTCAAGAACGCCCCGGCGGCAGAGATCGTCACGGCCATTCGCGAGGTCCGCGCCGGGCGCACCTGCCTGTCGCCGCAAGCGCGCCGGCGACTGGAGGAACGACGCCGCTGGCCCGAGCTGACGCCGCGTGAACGCCAGGTGCTGGCCCTGGTGGCGGAAGGGCGATCGAACGCCACCATCGCGGCCGTGCTGAACATCGCGCACGGGACGGTCAAGCTTCACGTCCGTTCCGTCCTGGCCAAGCTGGGCGTAGAGGATCGCGCCCAGGCGGCCCTGGTGGCCTTGCGGCGCGGGTTTGCCCGGATCGTCTCCGCGCGCTGAACGGCCGCGCGCGCCCACGGCGCCGATCATCGATCGGCCTATCGCTTCATTCGCTTCAATTCGACCCGCCCGTGGAGGGCGATCTGGTCGCCCACCACGATGCCGCCCCGATCGAGATCCTGATTCCAGTGCAGGCCGAACTCTTGCCGGTTGATCGATCCGGTCACCTCGAAGATCCGGTGTTCGCCGCTGCGGTCGCCGGGCGCGCTGTCATCGATGGCCACGACTTGCAGGTCCACGTCATGGGCGACGCCGCGCAAGCGCAGTCTGCCGTGGACCAGCGCGGTCTGGGAGCCGCTCATGCGCACCTGGCGGCTGACGAAGCGGGCCTTGGGAAACTGCTTGACGTTGAAGAACTCGGGTGACCGGACCTGTTCGTCCCGTTCGTGATCGCCGGTGTCGATGCTGCTGAGGTCGACCCAGATGGTGACCTTGGAGCGCGTCCAGTCAGCGCCATCCATCCACAATGTCCCGCCCCAGCGGGTGAATCGGCCGGTGATCTGATGAACCACGATGTGTCGCAACGAAAAGTCGAGGCTCGACCGGTTGGCGTCGATGTGCCACTCGTCCTGAACGGGCATCGTCCGCGCCGCCTCCTCGGCGGCGACCAGCGCCTCGCGAACCTTCTGCGCCTGGGCGTCCCCCAGTCGATCTTCGGTCCAGCGGTAGAGCAGCTGATCTTCGCGCCGGGCGTGCGTCCGCAGCTCGTCCACGAAGGACTGGATCCGTTCGGCGCGCAGGCAATGCAGATCCAGCTCGATCCCCAGCGCCAGGAGCTTGCTCCGGATCTCCAGGTGCTCGCCCAGCAGGGCGCGCGCCTCCGTGGGATGGTCCTTGGCGAACGGGGGGAAGATGTGCACCTCCTCGGTGTCCAGATGGCCGCCCAGCTCGGTCTCGAAGGCACGCCATGATTTCCGGAGGCTGTCCTGATCGCCGCTGTCGGCGTCGGCGACGATCGAACGGAACCAGCGCTCCAGCCGTTCGTGATCCTCGCGCAGCAGGGCGGCGACGGAGCTGCCGGCGGTGCGCGGCGCGGTGTCACCTTCGCGAATTTGTAGACCCATGCCACCTGAACCTGCACCCGCAGTGCCAAGCGGCGACATGGGCCGACGTGTGAAGAATCGTCCTGCGCCAGCCCCTGCCCGCCGCAAATCGTGCCGCCGCGACGGTGAGGCGCGCATTTTATGCGGAGCCTGGTCCCTGCGCCGGCAATCAGGACGAGCGGTCGTGGCCCGGACCCTGCAGCGGTTCGCGGTGAAGGAGAACGACCATGAAGATCACCGAGCTGATGACCCACGACGTGGCGACCTGCCGAACCTCCGACAGCCTCAACCGAGCCGCCCAGCTGATGTGGGAGCGTCGATGCGGCTGCGTGCCGGTGCTGGATGACAACGACCGCGTGGTGGGGATGCTGACCGATCGCGACCTGGGCATGGCCGCGTATACCCAGGGCAGGCGCCTCGACGACGTGGGCGTCACCGCGGCGATGTCCCGTCCGGTGCAGACCTGTCTGCCGTCGGCTTCGGTCGAGGAGGCGGAGGATCTGATGATGGCGCACGGAATCCACCGCCTGGTCGTCGTCGATCCGGAGGGAGAGCTGCGCGGGCTGGTGTCGCTGAACGACATCGCCAGATGCGCCGCTCGATGGGACGGCGCCGGTGAAATTGATCTGGAAAAGGTGGCGCTGACCCTGGGAGAGATCGCCCGTCGCAATGGCCCCACCTGGGAAGAGTCTCCCGACGACGGCGGCTCCGCGACGGACGTCCGGGAGTTCGTGGAGAATAGCCTGGAGGCGCTCAAGACGCTGCGGGACGAGATCCGGGTCGACATCAACCTTGCCAGCAAGGAGGTCCGCGATCGCTGGCGCCGGCTGGAGTCCTTGTTGCGAGCGGCGGAGACACGGGCCCGGAGCACGCGCCTGGAAGGCTCCGCCAACCTGGCCGGCTTGATCGAAAACGCCCGACAGTTCCGGACGCGGGTTCGCGAGCAGTCGATGGCCGCCGCCCCGCCAGGCCGCAAGACCGTCGAGGCCAAGACCGCGCGATGAGGCTCGGGAATGCAAGAAACGCGCGGCGGGTCGCCGCGGGCGCATCGCTTGCGCCCGTTCATCCGTCCGGCCCGACGGCGTCGCCGTCGCCGTCGAACCTGTTTGCCATGGCCGCCGCCGCCAAGCCGCGCGAGCGTTCCTTCGCAGGCGCGGGCACGGCTCTTGCGATGAGGTGGTGACATCCCATGGACGCCGTCACCACCTCCTCGACCCGCCCGACCCGTCCCGGGCGCCCGGCGCTCCTTCGCCTCTGTGGGCGGCTGGGTCGCGGGGCGTTCCGGTTCCTGGGCGACGCCGGCCGCATGACGCTGTTTCTGAAAAGCACCGTGGGCGCCATCTTTCATCGTCCGTTCCGGCCGCTGGAGCTGGTGTCGCAGCTGGAATTCATCGGCGCGCGATCGGTGGGCGTGGTGGTGCTGTCGGCGATCTTCACCGGTCTGGTGCTGGCCCTCCAGGGCTATAACGTGCTGGTTCGTTTCGGCAGCCAGAACCTGGTCGGTTCGCTGGTCACGCTGAGCCTGACGCGCGAGCTGGCCCCCGTGCTGGCCGCCTTGATGGTCACGGCGCGCGCCGGGTCGGCGATGGCCGCGGTCATCGGCAACATGGCAGTCAGCGAACAGCTGGACGCGCTGAAATCGCTGGCCATCAACCCGGTGCAGTACCTGGCCGTTCCCCGGCTGCTGGCCACGGTCATCGCGCTTCCGATCTTGACGGCGGGCTTCTCCGTCGCCGGGATCGGCGCCGCCTACCTGTTCTCGGTGACCGTCCTGGGGCTGGACGGTCTGGCCTTCATGTCCAACGTGCGCTCGTCGGTGGAATGGTCCGACGTCTCGATTGGCCTCTGGAAGGCGGTGATCTTCGGCGTTCTCATCGCCTGGATCGGCACCTTCCGCGGCTTTCAAACCAGGGGCGGCGCCCGCGGCGTCGGCCGCGCCACCAGCCGCACCGTCGTCCAGTCGGCGGTGCTGATCCTGTGTGGCGACTACGTCATGACCGCGCTCTTTTCAATTTGATCCAGAGACCAACCCCAAGACCAGGCAAGGACCGACGACGTGTTCGATTACACCAAAGCTGAGATCCTGACGGGCGCCTTCCTGATGCTGGGCCTGGCCGTGCTTGGTTATCTCTCCGTCTCGATAGGCGGTCTGCGCCTTCTGCCCCAGGACGCCTATCGTGTGTCGGCGCGGTTCTCGAACGTGGGCGATCTGAAGGTGCGGGCGCCGGTGAAGATCGCCGGCGTCACCGTTGGCCGCGTCGAGTCCATCGAGCTGGCTGACTATTACGGCCAGACCCAGCTCTCGGTGGGGCGCGGCGTGGCGCTGCCCAGGGACACCATCGCGTCGGTGGCCACGGCGGGTCTGCTCGGCGAGGCATACGTGGCGCTGTCGCCCGGCGGCGCCGAGGCCAACCTGCGCGATGGAGATCGCATCACCCACACCGAACCGGCCTTCAACATGGCGGACATCATCGGCCGCACCGCCTTCGGCGCGGCGGGCGCGCCGTCCGCCTCGGACAAGGACAAAGAAAAAGACCAGGACAACGAGAGGGAGAAAGCGCCATGAGGTCCCGCTTCTTGCTGGCCGGCGCCTGCGCGTCTCTCGCCGGTCTGGCTTTGCCCAGCTCAGGGCCGGGGGTGGCTTTCGCCCGCACGCTGGATCGGCGGGGCGCGATCCGGGCGGCGCTGGTTCAGAATCCACAGGTGGCCGCGGCGCGCGCCGAGGAGGCCGCCGCCCAGGCCCAGCTCCGGCAGGTCGACGCCGCCCGCGCGCCCATGCTGACGCTGGACGGTGGGGTCGGCCCGTCGCTGGTGGCCTCGCTGGTGCCCGGCACTGCGACGCAGTCGATCCAGGACCAGTACCGGAACTTCCGGTGGTCCGATCTGTCCGCGGTGTTCGTGGGCGAGCTGCGCGTGATCCAGCCTCTCTACACCTTCGGCAAGATCGCCCTGCGCGGCGAGGCCGCGTCGCACGGACTGCGGGCCCGCCAGGCGCAGACGCGCATGCAGCGCGCCGACGTCGCCTTCGAGGTGGCCCAGCTCTACGAGAGCTGCCTGTACGCACGCGATGTCGAACGGTTCTTGAACGAGATCGATCACTGGCTGGACAGCACGCTGCAGGCCACGCAAACCAAGCTGGTCGAGGGCGCCGGCAGCGTGACCGACCGCGATGTGCTGCGCCTGCAATCGGCGCGCGCCCTGGCGGCGATGGGCCTCAACCAGGCCCGCGCCGGGCTGGCGCAGGCGCGCGGTGGCCTGGCCGCTTATCTGGGCATCCCGGCCGACGAACCCCTGACCTTCGCCGAGGAAGACCTCGTGCCGGTGGGGCGGGTGCCGCAGACGTTCGCCGAGCTTGGTCGTCTGGCGCTGGGCAATCGGCCCGAGGTGGTCGCCTTGCGCGAAGGGCAGGGGGCGCTGTCGGCCCTGGGGCGCGCGGAGGCGGCGGGGCTGTGGCCGAACCTGTTTCTGATGGCGTTCGTGTCGGCCGCCTACACGCCGGGACGCGACTGGATTCAGTCGCGGTTCGTGCTGGATCCGCTGAACCACTTCGCGCCGGGAGCGTTGCTCGGCTTTCGCTGGGAGCTGCAGGGCAACATGGCTGCCAGCCGCGCAGCGGAGCAGCAGGCCCACGCCGACGCCCTGGCCCGCCTGGGCGACTGGGCGGGGGCGGGAATTCCGGCGCAGGTCCGCCAGGCGTACGAGGACGTGCAACGCACCGAGAAGGACATCGCCGAGGGACATCAGGCGATCGGCCAGGCCAAGCGATGGATGGTTGAATCGTCGGCGGACTACGGCGTCGGGCTGCTGGACGTGCGCGAAGTGTCGGACGCGGTCCAGGCCTATGTGACCTTGCGGGTCGGCATCTTCAAGGCGCGCTTCGATCACAACGTGGCCATGGCCGCGCTGTCGCGAGCAACCGGCACGCTGGATGGTGACGCCGAGATCTTCTATCTCGATCGGACCCCCACCGAGGAGACAACGCCATGATATCCACCGCCCGGAGCCTCTGCCTGGCCGCCGGCCTGGTGCTGCTGGCCGGCCCCGAGGTCAGCGCCGAAAACAGCGCCGCGTCGCCTGGCGCCGCTTCACCGGAGAGTCTGATTCGCGCCACCATCGTCGACGCCTTCGCCGTCCTGAAGGACAAGGCGCTGGCCGGCAAGGAGCAGCGGCCGCGGCGCATCGCTTCGTTGCGGCGGATCGCCGATCGAACCTTCGACTGGGCGGAGATGGCCCGCAGCAGCCTGGGCGTGGCATGGCGCTCGCTTGATGAGACGCAACGGCGGCGGTTCGTGGACGTCTTCAAGGACCTCCTGGCCGCCCAGTACATGGATGACATCGATCGCTTTCAGGGCACCGAGACCGTCACCGTCGACGGATCGACCCGGGAGGGCGATGACACCGTGGTGCGCTCGACGCTGGTGACCGCCGGACGCGAGCGTGTGCCCATCGATTATCGGATGCGCGTCCAGGGTGCGGGCGCCGGCGCCGGCGTCGTCGGTCGGTGGGTGGTGGTGGACCTCAGCATCGAGGGGGTCAGTCTGGTGAACCACTTTCGCAAGACCTTCGCGCGCGCCCTGGCGAACATGACCCCGAACCAGCTCATCGATCACCTGAGGAAACAGCTCCCCGCCGGCGAGCCCTGAACATGCCCACGACCACGACGTTCTTCACTCGGCGACCCGTGGTGGGCCTGTCGCTGATTGCGCTGCTGCTGCTGCTGCTGCCCTCGGTCGCCGCCCGCGCCGACGAATTCGGAGTGCCCCGGCTGAAAGACAACGAGCACTTCACCATCGACCCGGTGGTCGACGGCGTGGTCACCGTGGGAGGGATCTCCTTCGCCGAGCTGCTGAGCCTGATCCTGTCGACGGGCGAGATCCGCCCCGGCACCCCCGGCGATCCGAACAAGCTGCTGGCGATCGATCGCGTGGCGGTCACGCAGACCGTCGATCCCAACGCCAGCCGCCGTTCGGATTACGCGCTGGCGGGCGCTTACGTTTACGCGTTCCTGGACCCGCTCCTGTCCGGCGTGCGCGACGGTCGTCGCGCCTTGCTGGTCGACGGAATCATGTATGCCGAGTCGATCGCCATCACGCAATCGTTCACCTCGGCGACCAAGATCGGCGTGCGCCGCCCGCGCCCCATCGACTATGCCCGCTGCTCGCCGGAGGCGGCGCCGGGGAACGACTGCACCAGCACCGATCTCGAGCTGTCGTTCTTCTCGGGGCACGCCTCGACGGCGGGGGCCATCGCCGGCACGGCCAGCTATCTGGCCTTCGCTCGCAACGGCGCTCGTTCGCCGCGGCCATGGATCACCCTGGGCGTGGGCACGGCGCTGACCGCTTTCATCAGCTATGAACGCGTGCGGGCCGGGGAGCACTTTCCCACCGACGTGATCATGGGTTCGCTGGCCGGGGCGGCCATCGGCGTGCTGGTGCCACACCTTCACCGCCGGCCGCACTATCACGACAAGGAGCTGGAGGCGCCGCCGATGTGGATCGGCTTTGCGCCGCTGCCGGGTGACGGCGGCGCCGTGACGCTGGGGGCGCGCTTCTGATCCGGCGCCGCCTTTGCACGGACACTCGTCATGCCCTTGTCGGGATTCGAAGGCAGCGACCACCGGCGGCGCCTCACAGCGGCCGCGCGGATTGCCGGCGTGGTCATGCTGGCGCTGGCGCTGGGCACCGTCGTGGCGGCGCCGCGCCTGCTGTCCGGGGCGCGCGCCGGCTGGGTCGTCACCCGGCTGTTGCCCGAGACGCGCGGCCAGATCCTGATCGGCGGCGCGATCTGGGGCTGGCCGGACGTCTGGCGACTGGTGCGTGGGCGGCCGGCGTCGGTCGCGATCGACCACGTGCGCATCATCGATCCGGAAGGAACGCCGGTGTTCGCGGCGGAGCGGATCAGCGCCCGCCTTGAGGTCCACCGGTCTCCCTGGCGGATGGTGATTCGCGACGCCGTCATCAGCCGGGCCCGCTGGCATCTGGGACGCATGGGCGCCCTTCCGGGCACAGGCTTCCTGGCCGTCTTCGCGCCGGAGCACCGCGCCGGTTTACAAGCGCCGCCCGGCCGTGGCTTCGCCGTGCGCGCCGACGGCGTGCGGCTGGATGACGTCGATGCCACGCTGGACTTCGAGGACTGGGGCCTGACCTTGCGCGCGGTGCGGGGGCTGGGC
>DATLVT010000329.1:0-4892 GCA_035577105.1 Polyangia bacterium | reverse complement strand
AGCCAGGCAGCGGCGGCACGGACGCCGGCGCGGACAAACCGGGCAGCGGCGGCGCCGACGCCGGCGTGGACAAACCGGGCAGCGGTGGCACGCCGGGCACCGGCGGCACCGTCGACAGCGGCGTCGACAATCCCCCCGCCGACGCGGCCACGGACGCAAGCGATGGTCCCGGGCCGTCCACCTCGCGGCGAACGATCGCTCTCGCCCAGGGGTGGCGGTTCATCAAGATGGACGTCGGCGGCGCGGCGACGACCGCCTTCGACGACAGCGCCTGGGCGCCCGTCACCGTGCCGCACACCTGGAACAGCAGCGACGGTCAGGACGGCGGCAACGATTATTACCGCGGCATCGGCTGGTACCGGACGCACGTCACCGTCCCCGCCGAGGAGGCCGGCCGCCGCATCTACGTCGAGTTCGACGGCGCCAACATCGTCACCACGGTGTGGGTCAACGGCGTGATGGCCGGGATGCACCAGGGCGGCTTTGCCCGGTTTCGTTTCGACGTCACCAGCATGATCAAGACCGGCGCCGCCAACGTCATCGCCGTGCAGGTCAGCAACGCCGCCGGCCTGTCGGCGAACATCCCGCCCGTGACGGCGGACTTCACCTTCTTCGGTGGCCTTTATCGCGACGTCCGCCTGGTGACCGCCGAGCCGGCCCACCTCGACCTGGATCACTTTGGCTCGTCGGGCGTGCTGGCCACGCAAAGCAACGTCTCGCGGCAGAGCGCGACGGTGGCGGTGCGCGCCTCCGTCACCAACGCCGGCGCGGCCTCGTTCAACGCCACCGTCGCCGTGAAGCTGCTGGCCGCCGACGGCAGCACCGTGCAGATGACCAGCGCGAGCGCCACCATCGCCGCCGGCGCCACCAGCGACGTGCCGTTGACCCTGACGGTGACCAACCCGCACCTGTGGGACGGGCTGAAGGATCCCTACCTCTATCGCCTGCAGGTCGACGTGAAGAACGGCGCCCAGACGCTGGACAGCGTGGTCGAGCCGCTGGGGTTGCGCTTCTTCTCCTTCGATGCCAACACCGGCTTCTCGCTGAACGGCAATCACCTGGGGCTTTACGGCGCCAACAAGCACCAGGACCGGCTGAACAAAGGGTGGGCGGTGTTGCCGTCCGACCTGGACGAAGACATGGCCATCGTGCGCGACCTGGGCGCCACGGCGCTGCGCCTGGCGCACTATCAGCACGCCCAGCACTTTTACGACCTGTGCGATCAGAACGGCATCATCGTCTGGGCCGAGGTCCCCGTGGTCAACAGCGTCACCGCCGGGACGCCGTTCGCCGACAACGCCAAGCAACAGCTGACCGAGCTGATCCGCCAGAGCGGCAACCACCCGTCGATCGTGATGTGGAGCCTCAGCAACGAGGTGGCCGACAGCACGCCGGTGATCCCGCTGATGACGGCCATGAACACGCTGGCGCACCAGGAGGATCCCTCGCGCCCCACGACGCTGGCCACCAACTTTGCGCCCAACGGCTCCATCACCAAGACGGTCGACCTGCTGGGCATCAACCGCTATTTCGGCTGGTACACCGGCAACTATGGCCAGTTCGCCGCCGACGTCGACAGCGCGCACGGAGTGGCCGGGCGGCCGCTGGCGATCAGCGAGTACGGCGCCGGCGCCGGTATCACCATTCACACCGCCACCCCGACGATCATGGACCACTCGGAGGAGTACCAGTCGCTGCTGCACGAGGCGCACTGGAAGGCGATCAGCGCCCGCCCGTTCCTGTGGGGATCGTTCCTGTGGAACCTGTTCGACTTTGCCGTCGACAGCCGCAACGAAGGCGACACGCCCGGCCGCAACGACAAGGGCCTGGTGACGTACGATCGCAAGACGAAGAAGGACGCCTTTTATTATTACAAGGCCAACTGGTCGTCCGATCCCTTCGTCTACATCACTGAACGCCGCTGGTCGCAGCGTCCGGTCGGCACGTACCAGGTGAAGATCTATTCGAACGGCGACACCGCCAACCTGACGGTGAACGGCGTCGCCCAGGGCGCCAAGACCGCCACCGACCACATCTTCATCTGGACCGGCATCGCCCTGCACGCCGGCGCCAACACGCTGGCCGCGTCGGCGACTGTCAGCGGCAAGGCGGTCACAGACACCGTGACCGTCACCGGCAACTGAGCCGGCCCGGCACCGCCGGCGCGCTCCTGGGCAATTGTCACAGGACCGTTGCCAAGGTTTCCTCAAGCGTTTTCCGTGGCCGCCGCGAACGTCGCTAGAGTGGGGGAAACCCCATCAACCAGGATGCGTGCATGCTCAACTTGGAAAACGACGACGACGATTTCGTTCCGCCCGCGACCAGACTGACCGATCCGATCCGGGTCGCCGCCCTGGACCTGGGTTCGAACTCATTTCATCTGATCGTCGCCGAAGTGCGACCGGACGGCTCTGTGGTCGTCCTGCAAAAAGCCAGGGACATGGTCCGCCTGGGGGAGTCGGTGTTCCTGGACGGACGGATCAGCGTCGACGCCTTTGATCGAGGGCTGGCGTCGCTGCACCGGCTGGCAGAGATCGCCAGCGTGCACGCCCCCGAAACGATCCTGGCTGTCGCCACCAGCGCGATCCGCGAGGCGGAGAACGGGCGCGACTTCGTGGTGGCGGCCGGGCGCCTGACCGGTTTGAACATCCGGGTCATCGACGGGATCGAGGAGGCCTGCATCATCTATCACGGCGCGCGCCGGGCCCTGCCGCCGGCCAGCCAGCGGGTGGCGCTGTTCGACGTGGGGGGCGGGTCGACGGAGGCGGTGCTTGGCAACGATCGGGACGCGGTGCTGTCCAGCTCGGTCAAGGTCGGCGTGCTGCGCTTGCGGGACAACTGGCTGACGTCGGACCCGCCGTCGCCCGGCGATCTGGGCGTGGTGTCGCAGTGGGTGCAGACGGTGATGACGCCGACCATCGATCGCTTCAAGGCCTCGGGCTTTGATCTGGTGGCGCTGACGTCGGGGACGGCGATGCAGCTGGGGCGTCTGGTGGGGCGTCGCCTGCCGCCGGTGGGCGGCATCGAGCGTTTCAAGATCAGCCTGGACGCCCTTTACGAGCTGGAGCGCCGCCTGGTCAAGATGATGATGACCGAGCGGGCGGCGCTGCCGGGCCTGGACCCGGGGCGCGTGGACACCGTGGTGCCGGGGCTGGTCATCGTGCGCACCATCCTGGAGCTGGCCGGCGTCTCGCACGCGGTGATCTGCAACGCGGCGCTGCGCGAGGGGCTGATCGCCGACTATCTGATGTTCGGGCGCGCCGAGCTGCGCGCGGCGGCCCCCGGACGGGACGAGGCGGCGTCACCTCCGACGACGGACGCGGTGCTTTAACCAGCGCTTCCCTTTGTTGCCGCCGGCCGCATAGGATGCGCTGGCTTTGAAACGGCTGACCAAGGTCGCAATCGGGATCGCGGTGGCCGGCGTCGTCGGCGTGCTGTTCGTCCGTTCCGTCCGGCAGACCGGGTCGGAACCGTACACCGTCGAGGCGGCGCACCTGCGCAACTGGACCCTGGCCTTCGACGATGACGCCGCAGGGCCCAGCGCGCCGTTCCTGGTCCTGCAGGGACCGTCGGGGCTGCCCGAGGGGCTGTCGCATCAGATCTTCAAGCGGGCCATGGAATCGCTGAGCACGGCGGCCGGCGCCCGGATGCCGCTTCTGCTGCGTGGGGAGTTCGATCGGGCGCTGGCCGGTCGGGTCACGAAGGAACAGATCGTGGCGGCGGCGCGCAACGCCGGCCTGGGCGGGCGCCCGCTGGTTCCGCGCTGCCTGGGGCACCGGCGCACCAGCGACGTCGGTTCCACGCGCCAGCTTTACTTCGTGCTGTTCGACCTGCCGGCCTTCCAGCAGTTTCGGCGCGAGGTGGGCGTCCTGTCGGGCGGGGGCGCCAGCAACGTGTCGTTCGATGCGGCGGCGCTGTCGCCGATCATGTTCGTGGCGAACGAACAGTCGTCCTTCGATCAGTGGTTGCCGCTGGCGGCGGACCCGGCGGTCGACTGCGTTTCGCCGATCACGGTCGAGGCGCGCTAGCACCGATCGAACGAATGGTGCCTCACCCCTGGCGCCAGGTGCGCGGCACCGTCTTCAGCGTGGTGACGCCGATCTTGTCGCACCATGCCTCGAAGGTCGCGCGCGGGACGCCTCGGAAACGGAGGTCATCGAGTGACCGCGTGTGGGGCAGGGGGGCGTCGTCCACCAGCGTGGCCAGGCGGCGGTACAGCAAGACCTCTTCCCGGTGCTGGGCCAGCGTGGCCGCCAGTTGCAGGGCGCCGCGCGGTTTGACGGACCATTGCGAGGGGAACTCCGGGATCCGCTCCAGGTGTTCGTAGGCGCCCAGCAACACGCCGGCGCTGGTCTCGCCAAAACCGGCCAGGCCGGGGATGCCGTCGGCGGTGTCGCCGGTCAGCGCCAGAAAATCCGGCATGCTGGCGGGACCGAACCCGCGCTGGGCGCGGAAGGCGGCCTCGTCTGTGAATTTTTTTTGCCGACGGTCAATCTGAACCACGCGCTCGCCCAGCAGACACTGGCCCAGGTCCTTGTCCGGGGTCAGGATGCGCACCTGGTCGACCTGGTCGCGAAACCGGCGGGCGCCGGTGGCCAGGCCGTCGTCGGCCTCGAAGTCGCGCATCGACCAGACGGTGACGCCCAGGGCCGCCACCCCTTCCTCGACGGTGTCGAACTGGGCCCGCAGCGCCGGCTCGACGCCTTCGTCGCTTTTATAGTCGGGGAACAGATCGTTGCGAAACGAGCGGATGGGGTTGTCGAAGGCGACCGCGATGTGCGTGACCGCTTCGTCCGCTTCGTGCAGCAGCGACAGGATCGACGACACCACCCCGACGGTGGCCTTGGCGTCCCAGCCGCCGGGCGCGAGGTGGCCGGGCCGGGGCGAGAAGT
>DATLVT010000328.1:0-7695 GCA_035577105.1 Polyangia bacterium | reverse complement strand
GACGGGCGGTCGGGGGCCTGATGCCTGCATCGACGCGGTGGGGCTGGAGGCGCACGGTCCGGCGGCCATCTACGCCTACGATCGCGCCAAGCAGGCGGTGATGCTGGAGTCGGATCGCCCGATCGCCTTGCGCCAGGCCATCCGGGCCTGCCGCAACGGCGGGGTGGTGTCGGTGATCGGCGTCTACGGCGGCTTGATCGACAAGTTTCCCATGGGCGCCGTGGTCAACCGCGGTTTGACCATCAGGGCCGGCCAGTGCCACGTCCAGCGGTACATGCAGCCGCTGCTGCAGCGGATCCAGCGCGGCGAGATCGATCCCACGGTGGTGATCAGCCACCGCCTGCCCCTGGAAAGGGCGGCGGAGGGCTATCGAATGTTTCTGCACAAGGAGGACCGCTGCGAAAAGGTCGTCCTCAAGGCGAACTAGGCGCGGCGTGCGACCCGCGACGATCACAGGAGGAGAGGCCGATGGAAGAGTACGAAATCGAAATCACTGAAACAGCCGACGTTGTGCTGCCGCAAACGCCGCTGAACGGCCGGCCCCGCCGGGGTCGCGTCGAGCGCGGCGCGCGCGGGCTGGGCTGGTTCGGCGTCGGTCTGGGGCTGGTCGAGCTGGCCGCGCCGGGGGCCCTGGCCCGCCTGATCGGCGGAACGAACACGCGACGGCAACGGCGGACGGTGCGCACCCTGGGGTTGCGGGAGGTGGCGACCGGCGTGGCCATCCTGACGCGGCCCCGATCCGGCGTGTGGCGCTGGACGCGTCTGGCCGGCGATCTGATGGACCTGGCGCTGCTGGGGGCGGCGGGGCGATCGCGCCAGGCCAACCGGCGACGTCTGTGGATGGCGGCCGGCGCCGTGGTGGGCGTGACGGTGGTGGACGGACTGGCCAGCGTACGGGCCAGCCGGATCGCCGGGGGAGAAGGACAGGACCCTGACGCCACCACCGCCGTCCGCACCATCCAGACCATCACCGTCAACCGTCCGGTCGACGAGGTCTTTCGATTCTGGCGCGACTTTGAAAATCTGCCGCAGTTCATGGAGAACCTCGAATCGGTGACGGTGCTGGATTCGCGGCGGTCGCACTGGTGCGCGCGCAGTCTGGCCGGAAGGAAGGTGGAATGGGAGGCCGAGCTGGTCGAGGTGCGGGACAACGAGCTGATCGCCTGGCGGTCGGTCGACGGCGTAGGTTCTGACGTGTCCAACGCCGGTTCGGTTCGCTTCGCGCCAGCGCCGGGAGGGCGGGGGACGGAGATCCACGTCGACCTGCAATACGAACCGCCGGCCGGACGGCTGGGCGCCCAGGTGGCCACGGTGGTGGCCAGGCTGTTCGGCAAGGAGCCGGGACAGCAGGTGATGGCCGACCTGCGCCGGTTCAAGCAGGTGATGGAGGTGGGCGAGGTCATTCGCTCTGACGCCAGCATTCAGCGCGGTGCGCACCCGGCGCGTGGCGGGCGGACGCCGCCTCATTGATCTACGCGCGCCCAGGTCAGGCCTGCCAGGAAGGTCAGGACTTCAGCAGGCCCTTTTGCACCTTGCCCAGCGCGGTCCTGGGCAGGGCGTCTAGCAGCCGCAGCTCGCGCGGCAGCTTGTAAGAGGCCAGCCGGTCGCGGGCGAATTCGCGCAGCTCGGCCAGGGTCAGCGCGGCGCCCGGGCGCAGGACGGCGCAGGCGGTGACCCGATCGCCCCAGGTTTGATCGGGCAGGCCGATCACCGCCACCTCGGCGACGGCGGGGTGATCGCGCAGGACGGCTTCGATCTCCAGCGCGCTCAGCTTGTAGCCGCCGCTTTTCAGGATGTCGGTGGAGGTTCGTCCGAGCAGGCGCACCACGCCCGCGCCGTCACGCAGGCCGGTGTCGCCGGTGCGAAAACGACCCTGGTCGTCGAAGGAGCGCGCGGTGGCCTCCGGATCGCCGTGATAGCCGGAGAACATCTGTGGCGACCGCACGCGCAGCTCGCCCGGCTGGTCGGCGTCCAGGGCGCGGCCGTCGTCGTCGACGACGTCCACGGTGACGCCGGGCAGCTCGCGCCCCACGGCGCCGGCGATGCGCGGACCGGCCAGGGGATTGGACAGCGCCATGCCGATCTCGGTCATGCCGTATCGTTCCAGCAGCGGCTGGCCGGAGGCCGCTTCGAACTCGCGAAACAGCGCCGCGGGCAGGGCCGCCGAGCCGCTGGTGAGCAGGCGCATGGCGCGCGCGCTGGATTGCCAGGCGGCCTGCTGTGCGGCGGCGGCGGTCCGGAAGGCCTCCATCAGCTTGGCGTAGATGGTGGGCACCGCCATGAAGACGGTGCTGCCCGCGAACAGCTCCCAGACGCGCGCGCCGTCGAACGGCGCAAAGCGCGTGGCGGCCCCGGCCCACAGGGCCCCGAACAGCGCCACCACCACGCCGTGGGTGTGGTGCAGCGGCAAGACGTGCAGCAGGCGATCGTCGCGCCGCCAGCCCCAGGCCTGCTCCAGCGCGGCCAGCGTCGCCGCCAGCGCGCCGTGGCTCATGGTGACGCCCTTGGGCTTGCCGGTGGTCCCGGAGGTGAACAGCATCAACGCCGGATCGCCGTCCCCTGGCGTCAACGGGTCGCTGGCGGTCGCAGTGGTGATCGACGACGGCGTGACAGACAACAGCGACGACGGCGCGGGCGCGGGCGACGGCAGGCCGTGCAGGCGCGAGGTGAGATCGGGGGAGGCCAGGAGGCGCTCCGGCGAGGCGGTGGCGATGATGTGGCCCAGCTCGGCCGGCGGGTGCAGCGGCGACAGCGGCACGGCGGTGCCGCCGGCCAGGAAGATGCCCAGCATGGTCTCGACGTACGAGGCGCCCGGCCCGATCAGGAACGCGACGCGCGCGCCACCCAGCGAAGGACGACCGGCGCGCAGCGTATCGGCGATGGCGGCCGCACCGGCTCGCAGCTGGGCGTGGCTGACGGTGTGGAGCGCCCCGCCGGCCCTCTCCTCGACCACGGCCGGGTCATCGGGACGGCCGTGACCGAGAAATCTTTCCAGCAGCGTCGACAGCGCGTGCCTAGGAAGCACCGTCGGGACAGTGTTCCTGCACCACGCCCACGACGGTGTCCATCTGCAGCGGCTTGTGCAGGACAAGGTTGGCCTGCACGGTCGCTGCGCGTTGCGGGCCCGCCGCCGTCATCACCACGACGGGGATCGCCGAAAGAGCGGGATCGGTCAGCATGGTCTCCCGGAAGGTCCACCCGTCCATGACCGGCATCATCAGATCCAGCAGGATCAGGCAGGGGCGGGCCCCGGTGTGAAGGTAACGCAGGGCCTCCGCGCCATTTTCGGCGCTGACGACGTCATATCCTTCCAGCATCAAGGCGTCGCACAGCGCCTCTCGAACGTCCGTGTCGTCCTCGACGATCAAAATGTGTTCCGACATCTCGTTGACCTGCGTTCCCATGAAAGCCTCAGGCATTCTCTCGATGCAAGTTATTCTTCGAGGTGTTCGCCGGGACCTCTGCCGATTGACGCGCGCTTGCAGGCGCCACGGGCAGCTCGACGGTGAAGCAGGCGCCGTGGCCGGGTTCGCTCTGGAGGCTGATGCTGCCGCCGTGCGCCTGGACGATCCGGCTGACGATCCAGAGGCCCAGGCCCATCCCGGGCGAGTTCGGGGAACTGGCCCGTTCAAACTGGCCGAACACGCGCTCTTGATGTTCCGCGGCGATCCCCGGTCCTTCGTCCTTCACCATCAGGCGGATCCGGTCGGGCGGCGCGGGCCCGACGGAGACGGTGATCGGCGTGCCGCCGCCGTACTTGACGGCGTTCGTCAGCAGGTTGGTCACCACCTGATCCAGGCGGCTGGGATCCCACTGACCGACCGCCGGGCCGTCGACGCGCAACTGGATCTGGCTGGCCCCGCGCGACGCCGCGTCCTCCATCCGGGAGATCGCTTCGCGCGTCACCTCGGCCAGATCCACCCTGTCCAGATCCAGCTGCATCTCCCGCGACGACAACCGGCTGACATCCAGCAACCTGTCCACCAGGCGCGTCAGCTGCGTGGTCTGGCGTTCCGCCTTGGCCAGGCGGTCTCGCAGGCCCTGGGGGCCAAGTTGGATCAGGCGGTCCTGGTTGGCGGCGCGTGACAGGGACGTCATCAGGATCGTCAGCGCGGACAGCGGCGTCCGCAGCTCGTGCGAGGCGATCGACATGAAGTTGTCCCTGATCTCGATGGCGGTCCGCGCCTCGGTGTAGGCGCGGGCGTTTTCGATGGCCAGCGACCCGCGGCGGGCGATCTCGTTCGCCAGGATCATGTCCTCCTGGCCGTAACGCCGCCCCGACTCGGCGGTCACGAACGAAACGGCGCCGAACGGCTTCTTGTCGACGATCAAGGGAACGACCACCGCCGAGCGAAGCCCCAGCTGGATGGCCATCTGTCGCTGCACCGGATCGGGCGTGGCGGCCACGATCATCGCTTCGGTGATCTCCGGCAACAGCTCGGGGGTTCCGGAGCGCAGCACGCGAAAGGTCATCGACTGTTCATTGGGGGGCCAGCGCTGCCGCCATTCCCGGGCCAGCTCCAGCTTTGCCGGATTGCTGTGGGCCACCGCCAGCTGGCGCAGGCTGCCGTCGGGGGCCAGCACATCGACGCTGCACCAGTCGGCAATCCTCGGGACGGCCAGGCTGGCCACCTGCTTCAGCGTCTCCTCGTAGTCCAGCGACGAGCCCAGCGTGGCGCTGGCCTCGGCCAGGAATCGCCACGCCTGCTCCGTGCGCCGCTGCTCGGTGAACTCGCGAAAGATGCTCACGGAAAACTCGATCTTGCCCGCGGCGTCGACGACCGGCGCCGCCGACACGTACGACCAGCGCTCGTCACCGCTGCGCTTTTGCTTGAACTTGATCGCCGTGCTGGACGCCAGCCCCTGGAAGGCCATCCGACCGGGCAGTTGACCGGTGGGAAACGGCGTCCCGTCTTCGCGGGACATCTCGAACCGGGTCAAGATCTCCTCGCGGGGCGTGCTCAGCATCTCGCGGGCGGATTCGAACCCGCACAGGTGAGCGGCGGCGTCGTTGACGAAGACGAATCGCCCTTCGGCGTCCTGCACGGTCACGCCCTCGGCGATGCTGCGCAAGATGAGGTCCAGCTCATCGCGCGAGCGACGTGTCTCGCGCTCGTACTGCTCCGCCCGCACCCGGGCGATGCGGTCCTCGGCGGCCCGGCGGGCGTCGTCTTCCGCCTTGCGACGTTCGGTCAGGTCGCGGGTGATCTTGGCGTAGCCCTGCAGCTTGCGGCGCTGGTCGAACAGCGCCGTGACGACCACGCCGGCCCAGAAGGTGGTTCCGTCCTTGCGGACCCGCCAGCCTTCTTCCTGATAGCGGCCCTCCGCCCGCGCCTGCGCCAGGATTTGCTGGGGCCGGCCTGCCTGGCGATCTTCCTCGGTGAAGAAGCACGCATAGGGCTGTCCGATGATCTCCTGGGGCCGGTATCCCTTGATGCGCTCGGCGCCCGAGTTCCAGGTGGTGATGAGGCCGTCGGGATCGACGACATAGATCGCGTAATCGACCACCTGCTCGACCAGCAGATCGAACAGCGACCTGCCCCCGTTCGAATCAGGGGCGGTGTTCGGCACGATGCCTTCGGCGTGTTCAGGCGGACTCATCGGGGGAAGACCCGACACTAACCATACATCGTTCGCCGCAAGCGTAGTTTTTCAGGCCGCCGCGAAAAACCGGGCGGTTTCTGACCAGTCTCCTAGAAACCAAAGCGTTGAGCGTCAGAGCGATTGCAGCCCCACAGGCGGACGGCGGCGCCGGGCACGGTCGAGCTGAGCGGAATGTCCAGGCACAGGTTGCCGCCGTCCAGCCGGATCTGGCTGCCGCCGCTGATCGGTTCGGTGACCCAGGCCTGGCTGGCGCTGCGGTCGCAGGTGGCCTGCACGACGGGCTGGGCAAAACCTGGATTGTCGGCAAGGGCCGCCAGGCACAGGCCGGTCGCCCCGCGCCGGATCTGGACGGTGCCGTCCAGGTTGTCGTTCAGCTGCCAGGTCTGGCCGCTGGAATCGTCGCAGGGCCACAGCCGCAGCGGCAGCGACGAAGTCAGCGCCGCATCCGGAGCGTCCAGGCACAGCATGGCGTTGTAGTTGCGCAGACGCGGCGACAGCGGCACGAACGTTTCGCCGTCACCGAGGCCATCCCCGACGTTGCCAGCCCCGCTGTCGCGGCAGGGGCTGAGGTGGACGGTGGGGCTGCCGGGGGCGGCGGGACGCGGGGCGGTCACCTCCACGCAAAGACCGGCCGTCGTCGTGCGAAGCTGCAGACCGCCAGCGGCCGCCGCCACCGTGAACCGTTGCGCCGCGCCGCCGTCGCAGGCCTCTTGCCGGACGGCGCTGCCCGCGCTGTCGTCCGGCACGGCGATGCACAGGGCGGTGCCGTTTCGTCGCAGTTCCCACTGGCCGCCGCCACGATCGTTTGCTTGCCAGACCTGAGCGCCGGTTCCGTTGCAATCGGTGACGCCCAGGGGGGCGCTGGCGACGTCGGGGACCGCGGCGACGTTCAGGCACAAGTGGGCGCTGGGGTTCTTCAGGCTGATGACCTGACCGTCGGTCAGCGTGCGCGCGGCCGCCGGCTCTTGCGAGCGCGGCCCATAGACGGAGATGACCTTGGAAAACGACGCCACGTACACCTTGCCGTTGGCCACCACCGGCGGATTGAACTTGGCCAGGGTGGCCATGTCGTCGGCCGGGTCGGTGCTGTCCCAGAGCAGGCGCAGGGTCTCGGCGTCGAAGGCGCGCAGGACGCCCGGGACGGTGCCTCGGTTGGCGTCGCCCGTCCTGGGCGCTGTCGTCCACAGCACGCCGGTTCCGGGGCTGGCGCCGTTCGCCGAGAGGGTCATCATTCCGCCGGGCATTCCCTGAGGCAAAAGCGGCGTGCTGACCGCGAAGGCCGGGGTGATAAAGCGCTGCCGGCGGGCGTCGAACTGGTAGGCGCGCAGAAAATCATTCTCCCCCCAGGCGTAAAGGGCGATCCCCGCCGGACCGTTCCATATGACGTTGCTGCCGTGAAGGTGGTGGGTCGCGTTTGGCCGCGGCGTCATGTCGACGGCCTGCAACACCTGCGGGATCTGCCGGTCGCCGTCGACCGCGTGTCCCAGGTTGCCACTGTCCAGGAGGTAAACCTTGCCTTCCTTGCTGCCCGCCGCGATCAGGCGGGTGCCCGGCAGAAACGAGGGCCCGGCCGAGCTGAAGTCCAGGTCGTACCGGTTCAGCTGGTCAAAGTTGAACGGCGTGAAAAAGTCGATCCGATTCAATTTGCGCGCGCCCAGCTTCAGCAGACTCTGGCCAAAGTTGTTCTGCCCATCCCAGCTTCCGTTGCCCGTCACCACATAAAGGTTGCCGTCGCCGTCGAAGGCGGGACCGCCCCCGCCCATCCAGACGCCGCCCTGGCCGCCGTTCGGTGTCAGGTTGGCGGCGCCGGTGCGGGCCAGCGTCTGCGCGTCGAAGGCCATGGTCCAGCCGTGAAATGGGTTGGTGTCACAGAACGCCGCCCACGAGACGTAGACCACGCCGCCGTCCAGGCCCAGCGCCGCGCGCTGGTTCTGCGTCCTGGGGTTGAAGGCGATCGTGCCGCCCGCGTCGGCGCCGTCGCCGATGCCCGGCACGGCGGCGGTGATCAACTGGGGGCTGTTCGGTCTTTCCACGCCGCGGGTGATTTCGATGGCGTGCAGTCGTTGCACGAAGGAGCCGCCTTCGACGGTG
>DATLVT010000327.1:0-4993 GCA_035577105.1 Polyangia bacterium | reverse complement strand
CCGCGGGCCATGTCGCCGGCGGCGAAGACGCCCGGGACTCTGGTCTGCTTGTCGGGGCCGACCACCACGTTGGTGCGTTCGTCCAGCTTGACGCCCAGCTCGGCCAGCAGGCCTTCCTGCTCGGGGCCCAGGAAGCCCATGGACAGCAAGACCAGGTCGGCGGGCCACACCTTCTCGGTGCCGGCGACCTCTTTCATGGTCAGGCGGCCGTCGGTGCCCTTGACCCATTCGATCTGGACGGTGTGCAGCTCCTTGACGTTGCCGCTCTTGTCGCCCACGAACCGCTTGGTCACGGTGCGGTAGGTGCGCGGGTCGGCGCCGAAGCGGGCGGCCACTTCTTCCTGGCCGTAATCCATGCGGTAGATGCGCGGCCACTGTGGCCAGGGGTTGTCGCCCGCGCGTTCGTCGGGCGGGCGCGGCAAAATCTCGAACTGCACCAGGCTGCGGCAGCCGTGGCGCATCGACGTCCCCACGCAGTCGGTGCCGGTGTCGCCGCCGCCGATCACCACCACGTGCTTGTCCTTGGCCGAGATGAATTGACCGTCCTGGAAATTGCTGTCGAGCAGGCTCTTGCAGCTCTTCAGCAGGAATTCCATGGCGTAATGAATGCCGTGGAGGTTGCGCCCCTCCACCGGCAGATCGCGGGCGCGCGTGGCCCCGCCGCACAGCACGACGGCGTCGAACTGCTTGCGCAGCTTCTCGGTCGGGTAATTCTTGCCGACGTTGGTGCTGGTGACGAAGGTGATGCCTTCTTCGGACAGCAGCTTGACCCGGCGATCGACGACGGACTTTTCCAGCTTCATGGGCGGGATGCCGTACATCAGCAGCCCCCCGATGCGGTCGTCGCGCTCGAACACGGTGACCATGTGGCCGGCGCGATTCAGCTGGGCGGCGCAGGCCAGGCCGGCCGGGCCTGACCCGACGACGGCCACCTTCTTGCCGGTGCGGGTGGCGGGCGGCTCGGGCACCACCCAGCCTTCTTCAAAGGCCTTGTCGATGATGGCGCTCTCGATGCTCTTGATGGTGACGGCCGGATCGCTGATCCCCAGCACGCACGAGCCCTCGCAGGGCGCCGGGCAGACGCGCCCGGTGAACTCGGGAAAGTTGTTGGTCTTGTGCAGCCGGGCCAGGGCCTCGCGCCACTGTCCGCGATAGACCAGATCGTTCCACTCTGGAATCAGGTTGTTGATGGGGCAGCCGGAGGCGCCGCCCGGCAACATCTGGCCGGTGTGACAGAAGGGGACGCCGCAATCCATGCAGCGCGCGCCCTGCTCTTGCAGCGTCTTCTCCGGCAGGTGCTCGTGAAACTCCTGCCAGTCGGCGACGCGACCCAGGGCGTCCCGCGACCGCGGCAGGACACGCCCGTACTCCATGAACCCGGTGAGCTTTCCCATATCGCCTGTCTACTTGCCGCCGAGGCGGGCCAGATCGTGTGAGTTCAGTTCGAAGGCGGCCATCTCGGCCTGTTCTTGCGAGAGGCCGGTGTCGCGCATGCGTTTCTGCGCTTCCAGGACGCGCTTGTAGTCGTGGGGCATGATGCGCAGGAAGTACGGGATCCAGTGGCTCCAGGCGGCGAGGATCTCCTCGGCGCGCTTGCTGCCGGTCAGCTGGGCGTGGCGGAAGATCATCCCGTGCAGGAGGTTGATCTCCTGCGCGTCCTCCAGCTTGGACAGCCCCACCATCTCCTTGTTGCAGTGGGCGGCGAAGCGCCCGGCCTCGTCCAGGACGTAGGCGACGCCGCCTGACATGCCGGCGGCAAAGTTGCGGCCGGTCGGTCCCAGCACCACCACGCGGCCGCCGGTCATGTACTCGCAGCCGTGATCGCCCACCGCCTCGACGACGGCGTTGACGCCGCTGTTGCGCACGCAGAACCGCTCGCCGGCGGCGCCGCGCACGTACGCCTCGCCGCCCGTGGCGCCATAGAACGCCACGTTGCCGATGATGACGTTGTCTTCCGCCACGAACGTCGACGCTTTGGGCGGAAAGACGATGATCTTGCCGCCCGACAGTCCCTTGCCGACGTAATCGTTCGAGTCACCCTCCAGCGTCAGCGTGATCCCCTTGGGCACGAAGGCGCCAAAGCTTTGCCCCGCCGAGCCCTGGAAATGCAGCTGGATGGTGTCGTCGGGCAATCCCTCCGGGCCGTATCGCCGCGTGATCTCGCTGCCCAGGATGGTGCCCACCACGCGGTTGACGTTGCGGATGGGCACAGTGGCCTTCACCCGCTGGCCGCTCTCCAGGGCCGGCTTGCACAGCTCCAGCAGCGTGGTGTTGTCCAGCGCCGCCTCCAGGCCGTGATCCTGCGGCATCTGGCAGTAACGCCCCACCTCGGGACCGGCGTCGGGCTGGTACAGGATCTTCGACAGATCCAGGCCGCGCGCCTTCCAGTGGCTGACGGCCTTGGTCATCGACAGACACTCGCTGTGCCCCACCATCTCGTTGATGGTGCGGAAGCCCAGCTGGGCCATCAGCTCGCGGACCTCCTGCGCCACGAAGCGCATGAAGTTCACCACGTGCTCCGGGCTGCCGGTGAACTTCTTGCGCAGCTTGGGATCCTGGGTCGCCACGCCCACCGGGCAGGTGTTGAGGTGACAGACGCGCATCAGGATGCAGCCCACCGTCACCAGCGGCGCCGTCGAGAAACCGTACTCCTCGGCGCCCAGCAGCGCGGCCACCACCACGTCGCGCCCGGTCTTCAGCTGGCCGTCGGTCTCGACGGTGATGCGGCTGCGCAGGTTGTTCAGCACCAGCACCTGGTGCGTCTCGGCCAGGCCCAGCTCCCAGGGGATGCCGGCGTGCTTGATGCTGGTCAGCGGCGAGGCGCCGGTGCCGCCGTCGTGCCCGCTGATCAGGACGACGTCGGCGTGCGCCTTGGCCACGCCCGCCGCCACGGTGCCCACGCCCACCTCGGCCACCAGCTTGACGCTGATGCGGGCCTTGGTGTTGGCGTTCTTCAGGTCGTGGATCAGCTGGGCCAGATCCTCGATGGAATAGATGTCGTGGTGGGGCGGCGGCGAGATCAACCCGACGCCCGGCGTGGCGTTTCGCACCTTGGCGATCCACGGGTAAACCTTGGACCCGGGCAGCTGGCCGCCCTCGCCCGGCTTCGCCCCCTGGGCCATCTTGATTTGAAGTTCTTGCGCGCTGACCAGGTACTGGCTGGTCACGCCGAACCGCCCGGAGGCGACCTGCTTGATGGCGCTGTTGCGCGAATCACCGTTGGCGTCCAGCACGTACCGCGCCGGATCCTCGCCGCCCTCGCCGGTGTTGCTCTTGCCGCCGATGCGGTTCATGGCGATGGCCAGCGTCTCGTGCGCCTCTTTGCTGATCGAACCGTACGACATGGCGCCGGTCTTGAACCGCTTGACGATGGCGTCGACCGATTCGACCTCGTCGATCGGCACCGGCGGACGCCCAGACGCCAGGTCCATCAGGCCGCGCAGCGTGCACAGGTGCTGGGACTGATCGTCGATCAGCCTGGAGTACTCCTTGAACACCGAATAGTTCCCGCTGCGGCAGGCGTACTGCAGCTTGTGGATGCTCTCCGGGTTGAACAGGTGGTACTCGCCGTCGCGGCGGTACTGGTACTGGCCGCCCGCGTCCAGCGTGTGCGTCGGCAGCGGCCGGTCGGGGAAGGCGCGGGCGTGGCGACGGCGCACCTCTTCGGCCACCTCGTCGATGCCGATGCCGGCGATGCGCGACGCCGTCCAGGTGAAATACTCTTCGATGAATTCCTGGTTCAGGCCAATGGCCTCGAAGACCTGGGCGCCGTGATAGCTCTGGATGGTCGAGATCCCCATCTTTGAACAGACCTTGACGATCCCCTTGCCCACCGCCTTGACGAACTTCTGTTCGGCCCGGTCAGCGTCGCCCCCCGACAGGATCCCCTGCAAGACCATGTCGTGGATGGTCTCGAAGGCCAGGTAAGGATTGATGGCGCTGGCGCCGTAACCCAGCAGCAGGGCAAAGTGGTGCACCTCGCGCGGCTCGCCGCTCTCCAGCACCAGGCCGACCCGCGTGCGCGACCCTTCCCGCAACAGGTGGTGCTGCACCGACGACACCGCCAGCAAGGCCGGGATGGGGGCCAGATCGTGGCCGTGGCCGCGATCGGAGATGATGATGATGTTGTGGCCGGCGGCGATGGCCTCGCTGCACTTGCGGCGCAGCTCCTCGACGCCCTTGCGCAGGCCTTCGCCCCCCTCGCTGACCTTGAACAGCATGGGGATGGTGATCGTGCTGAAGCCGTGCGAGCCATTGGTGCCATTGAGGTGGCGCAGCTTCTCCAGCTCTTCGTTGCGCAGGACGGGCGTGTGCAGGCCGATCTGGCGCGCCGACTGCGGCGTCGGCTCCAGCAGATTCCCCTCGGGGCCGATGGCCGTGTCGACGGCCATGATCAGCTCTTCGCGGATGGCGTCGACCGGCGGGTTCGTCACCTGGGCGAACAGCTGCTTGAAATAGTTGTAGAGCAGCTGCGGCCGCTCCGACAGGACCGCCAGCGGCGTGTCGGTCCCCATCGATCCCATCGCCTCGACGCCGTCGGTGGCCATGGGGGCCACCAGCACCTTGATGTCCTCGGTGGTGTAACCGAAGGCTTCCTGGCGCCGCAGCACCGTCTCGTGGTCGGGAGCGATCACCGTGGGCGGCTTGGGCAGCTCGTCCAGGGCGACCAGGTTCTCCTTCAACCACAGGCCGTAAGGTTGGGCCGTGGCGATCTGGGTCTTCAGCTCCTCGTCGCCGATGATGCGCCCCTGGGCGGTGTCGACCAGGAACATGCGCCCCGGCTGCAGGCGGCCCTTCTCCAGGACGCGCTCGGGGGCGATGTCCAGGACGCCGACCTCGGAGGCCATCACCACCAGGCCGTCCTTGGTCACGTAATAGCGCGACGGGCGCAGGCCGTTGCGGTCCAGCACGGCGCCGATGCGGATACCGTCGGTGAAGGCCACCGACGCCGGGCCGTCCCACGGTTCCATCAGGCAGCCGTGGAACTCGTAGA
>DATLVT010000326.1:0-12993 GCA_035577105.1 Polyangia bacterium | reverse complement strand
CTGGGCGCCGACGGCGATCGGTTCATGGACGCGCTGCTGGCCCTGAAGGACCGCGGGCTGGTGGCGAAGGTGGGCGCCTCCGTGTATACGCCGGCGCAGGTGGATGGCCTGCTGGCGCGAGGACGCATCGACGTCGTCCAGATTCCCTTCAATGTCCTGGACCAGCGTCTGCTTCGCGGCGGGCAACTGGCGGCGCTGGCGGCGGGCGGCGTGGAGGTTCACGCCCGATCGATCTTCCTGCAAGGCGCCCTGCTGATGGACCTGGCCGGGCTGCCCACGTTCCTGCGTCCGGTGCGACCGCTGCTGCAGCGATTCAGCACGGCGGCGACAGCCGTCGGGTTCGGTCCATTGCAGGCCGCCCTGGCCTTCGTTCTGGAGCGACCGGAGATCGCCCACGCCGTGGTGGGCGTCTGCGACCGGGCGCAGCTGCGGGAGATCCTGGACGCTGCGGCGTCGCTGTCCGCCAAGCAGGCCAGGCCGGAGTGGTCCCAGTTCCACTGCGATGAAGAGACCGTCGTGAACCCGGCCCTGTGGCCGAACCCCCGGGACCAGTCCCGCGCCCCCGCGGCGACGTGACAGTATGAGCGAGAGCAAGGAGCCGAGACGATGTTGAAACGATGCGTGAAATGCGGGTTCCCGGAGACCTACGAGACCATCCAGTTCGACGCCCAGGGCGTTTGCAATATCTGCCGGCAGAAGGAGTTCAAGGACGCGTCGATCGACTGGACGTCACGCAAGCAGGCGCTGGACGCCTTGGTCGAGGAGTACCGCGGCAAGAACGACTATGACTGCCTGATCCCGTTTTCGGGAGGGAAGGACTCGACGTACACGCTCAATTACCTGGTGCGCGAGTACAAGGTGAAGCCCCTGGTGATCCAGTTCAACCACGGCTTCATGCGCCCCACGCTGAACAAGAACAACGAGCGCACGTTCAAGAAGCTGGGCGTCGACGTCCTCAGCTTCACGCCGAACTGGAAGCTGGTGAAGCGGCTGATGAAGGAGGCGCTGATCCGCAAGGGCGACTTCTGCTGGCACTGCCACACCGGGATCTTCGCCTACCCGATGCACGTGGCCATCAAGTTCAACATCCCCCTCATCTTCTGGGGCGAGCCCTCGTCGGAGTACACCGCCTATTACGACTATCGAAACAGCGAGGTCGAGGAGGTCGACGAGACGCGGTTCGATCGCTTCGTGAACCTGGGCATCACGGCCCAGGACATGGAGGGGATGATCCGCCACGACTTCAACCTGGACCCGCGCGATCTGATCCCCTACACGTACCCGAAGCTGCGCGATCTGAAGAAGCTGGGCTACCGGTCGGTCTGCCTGGGATCGTACGTGCCGTGGGACGTGAAGAAGAACACCGCGGAGATCCAGCGCGACCTGGGCTGGCAGGGCGACGAGGTCGAGAACATGCCGTTCGACCAGTATCCCTACGAGAAGATCGAGTGCTACATGCAGGGCGTTCGCGACTATATCAAGTGGCTGAAGCGCGGCTATTCGCGGGTCACCCAGATGACGGCGCTGGATCTGCGCAACGACCGCATCACCAAGGACGCCGCCGAGCAGATGATCCAGCAGTACGAAGGCAAGCGTCCCCCGTCGCTGGATCTGTTCCTGGAATATCTGGAGATCAGCGAGGACGAATTCAACCAGATCGTCACCAAGACCGTGGTGGCGCCGCACAAGCCTGACTTCACCACCATCCGGCGCGGCGCCAAGACCAAGGACTTCGATCAGTGGTACCGGGAGCCCAAGCCCGGATGATCGGAATTCTGGACCTGGACATGGGCAACCTGAGATCGCTGTCCAAGGCGGTCTACAGCTTTGGATACGACTTTGTGCTGGTGCGTTCGGCCAAGGATCTCGACGACGCCACGCACCTGATGGTCCCCGGTGTCGGTGCCTACCGAACCGCCGTGTCGCACGTCGACGGTCAGGGACTGCGCGCGGGGATCCGCGCCTTCGCGGCCAGCGGGCGACCGATCGCGGGCATCTGCCTGGGCATGCAGATCCTGTCGGCCACCGGCGAGGAGGGCGGCGAGAGCGAAGGGCTGGGCCTGGTCCCGGGGCGGGTGGTGCGCATGACGCCGGAGGGGGGCCTGCATCTGCCGCACGTCGGTTGGAACACCACGCGGTTCAAGCGCAAGGACCACCCGGTCTTTCACAAGGTCAAGGACGGGCGGGATTTCTACTACGTTCACTCCTATCACCTGCGCTGTGACAACCCCGACGACGTGCTGGCCGAGACCGACTATGGGGCGAACGTGGCGGCCATCGTCGGCCACGGCAACGTCATCGGGTTTCAGTTTCACCCGGAGAAGAGCCAGGCCAACGGTCTTCGCCTGATCGAAAATTTCTGCGGGTGGAACGGCCAGTGCTGAAGAAGCGGATCATCCCCATCCAGCTGTTGCTGGACACCCGCCTGGTCAAGACGGTGACGTTCGGCAGCTACCGCGACGTCGGGGATCCCGTGCAAAGCTCGAAGGTCTATAACGCGCAGGACGCCGACGAGCTGGTCTTCCTGAACATCAACCGGGGCGACCGCACCCTGGCCCCATTGGTGACCTTGCTGGAGAAGGTGTCGGAGGTCTGCTTCATGCCGCTGTCGATGGGGGGCGGGGTTCGTTCGCTGGCGGACGCCGAGCTGCTGATCAAGCACGGCGCCGACAAGGTGGTGGTCAATTCGGCCTGCTACCGCGACGACCGCCTGGTCACCCAGATCGCCGACAAGTTCGGCAGTCAGGCGGTCATCGTGTCGATCGACGCGCGCGGCACCGCCGACGGCGGCTGGCAGCTGTTCTCCGATTGCGGCCGCCAGCCGGAGACCCGTTCGCTGGAGGAGCACCTGCGCGCCGTTGTGCAGCGGGGGGCCGGGGAGATCTTCATCAATTCGATCGACCGCGACGGCACGATGTCGGGCTATGACATCCCCCTGATTCAGGAGACGATGCGCCACGCCGGCATCCCGGTCATCGCCTGCGGGGGCGCCGGCGACTACACGCACATGAAAGACGCCTTTCTCACCACCGGGGTCAGCGCGCTGGCCTGCGGCAGCCTGTTCAACTTTGGCGACAACCAGCCCATCCGGGCCAAGGCTTTTCTCAGCAACTACGACATCCCTTTCAAGGTGATCTGAGCCGTGAAGTTCAACCGCATCGACAAAGTCATCCTGTTCGGCGGGGCGCCCCTGCTGGCGGCCACTGCGCGTTACCTGAAGGAGAACGGGCCGCCGGTGCGCATCTATACCTCGCCCCGACATGTCGCCGAACCGCTGGACGCGTCGGGGACGACGCTGGGGCAGACGCTGGAATCGCTGGGGCTGCCGTTCGTCAGCACCGACGACATCAACAGCGAAAAGACGCTGCCCGCCGAGATCACGGCGGGCACGCTGGGACTGGGGATGGGCGAGGCGTGGAGCTTCTCGCCGGAGATCATCAAGAAGTTCGACGGCCGCCTGCTGGACTTCATGGGCATCCCGCATCCGCGCTATCGGGGGGGCGCCCATTACACCTGGATGTTGTTGCGCGGCGATCGGCAGGGCGGCTGCAATCTGCAGGTCATCAACGACGCCATGGTGCAGGGCGAATACGACGACGGCGAGATCGTGAAGAGCAGCCGCTATCAGTTTCCAGCGACGGCGCGCACCCCCATGGACTACTTCGCGGCGGCGGTCCCCAACGAGGTGGCCTTCATTCGCGAGTTCCTGGACGAGGCGAAGGCCGGCAAGGATTTCGACCTGCGCAAGCCGGACGAGAGCCAGTCGATGTTCTTGCCCCGGCTGCACACGTTGACCCACGGCTGGATCGACTGGTCCTGGAGCGGGCGCGACATCGAACGCTTCATCTGCGCCTTCGACGATCCGTACGCGGGGGCCAGCACGCGCCTGGGCGGGGTGCGCGTGCACCTGAAGGGCGCCACGCTGGACGACAGCGAGCCGGCCTTTCATCCGTTTCAATCGGGTCTGGTCACCCGCTGCACGCCGGCGGAGGGGTTCGTCATCGCCACGACGTCGGGGCACCTCAAGGTACGGACCATCACCGCGTCCAAGGGCGAGCACCTGGAGCGGCCGCCGCAGATCGGCGATCGCCTGTTCACGCCGGCCGCGGATCGGGACGCGGCGCTGAACGTGCGGGTCAGTTACGGGAGCAAGAAGTGACCGCCGCCGCCATCGCCCGCCGGATCGCTCCCGGCGAAGTGCTGCGCGGGGCACGGGTTTCCTTGCGCCTGGTGACGCTGGAGGATTGCACCGCCCGCTATGAAAGCTGGCTGGCCGATCCGATCGTCAATCAATACCTGGAGACGCGCTGGCGCCCGCAGCCGCTGGAGTCGATCCGCGAATTCGTGGCCGGTATGGTGGACAGCAGCGACAGCTATCTGTTCGCCATTCTCGAAAATGAGAGCGGCCGGCACGTCGGCAACATCAAGGTCGGCCCCATCGTCTGGAATCATCTGTACGCCGACGTCAGCTATTTCATCGGCGAACGGTCCTGCTGGGGCAAGGGGTACGCCAGCGAGGCCATTCGCCTGGCCACCGGTTTCGGTTTCCAGCGCCTGGGGCTGCACCGGCTGCAGGCCGGCCTTTACGCCAGCAACGGCGGCAGCGGCAAGGCGCTGCAGAAGGCCGGCTATCGGCACGAGGCGGTCTTCAAGGGTCAACTGAAGAACGCCGCCGGCGCCTGGGAAGACCACCACTGGTTCGCCGTGCTGAAGGACGACTGGAGAAACGACCAATGAGAGACATGATGGATCTGATCCGGACGCTGTCCCCGCTGCGGATGGCGCCCAACAGCAACGGCGCCGACCAGTGCGCCCGCCTGCTGCAGGAAGAGCTGCCCTTCAAGGTCCACGAGATCAAGGGCGGTCTGGAGGTCAACGGCTGGATCGTCCCCATGAAATGGGAGCCCAAGGAAGCCAAGATCCGCGACCAGGCCGGCAAGGTCATCTACGACGGCATGTGGCACCCGCTGGCCGTGATCGGTTACAGCCAGCCGTTCCAGGGGCGCGTGACCGGCGCCGAGCTGAAGAAACACCTCTTCTTCCCGGCCGCGTTTGACGATGCGCTGGTCTACCACTGCGATCTCTTTTACAAGCCGTTCCGCAAGGAGTGGGGGTTCTCCGTCACCAAGAACTTCTACGACACCATCGACGAATCCCGGAGCTACGACGTGAACCTGGAAACGGTGTTCGAAGACGGCACCATGAAGGTGCTTGAACACGTCCTGCCCGGTGACAGCGAAGACAGCATCATCATGAACGCGCACAACTGCCACGCGTTCTGCTGCAACGACGATCTGTCCGGCGTCGCCGTCGGCATCGACGTCATCCGCGCCCTGGCCAAGCTGCCGCGGCGCCGCTACACCTACCGGCTGCTGGTGGCGGCCGAACACTTCGGTTCGATCTTCTACCTGAACAAGCTGTCCGACGCCGAGGCCTCGCGCCTGAAGTACGGCGTGTTCCTGGAGATGCTGGCCACCGACGGGGCCCTGGCCCTGCAGCGCAGCTTTGTGGGCGACACCTTGATCGACCGCGCGTTTCTCAACGCCCTGAAGTTCGGCAAGACGCCCTGGCGCACCGACTATTTTCGCAAGGTGGTCGGCAACGACGAGACCTGCTGGGAGGCGGCCGGATACGACATCCCCTTCCCCAGCCTGTCGCGCAGCCTGGGAATGGGACACTACCCGGAGTACCACACCTCGCGTGACAGCCCGGAGCTGTGCCGCCCAGACAAATTGGAAGAGGCGGTGCGCGTCGTCCTGGAGGCCTTCAACGTGATGGAGAAGGATGCGGTGGCCAGCCGCAACTTCAAGGGGTTGGTGGCCCTGTCTCACCCCCGGTACAACCTTTACAAGCCGATGATGGATCCCTCGGAGCCCGATCTGAAGACCATCGACGACACCAAGCTGCGCTGGAATTACCTGATGGACTGCATCCCGCGCTATTTCGACGGACAGACCCGCATCATCGAGATCGCCGAGCGCCACGAGCAGTCCTTCCGGAACGTGTACGACTATGTGAAGGACTTCGAGAGCAAGGGGCTGGTCAAGATGTCGCCGGCGCCGGCGGGCAATCCGCCGGTGCGGAAGCTGCCGCCGCTATGATCCTGGGCATTCTTCAGGCGCGGGTCTCGTCGGCTCGCCTTCCGCAGAAGGTGATCAAACCGATCTTTGTCGCGGGAGTGGGCCGCCCCATGCTGGGCCTTCAACTGGAACGCCTGCGCCGGTCGCGGCGCATCGATCGGTTGATCCTGGCCACCAGCGTGGACCCAGCGGACGACGCGCTGGAAGATCTGGGGCGCACCGAAAAGGTCGAGGTGTTTCGGGGCAACCTGGACGACGTGCTGGATCGCTTTTATCAGGCGGCGCTGCCGTTCCGCCCCGAACACGTGGTGCGTTTGACCGGTGATTCGCCGCTGGCCGATCCGGCCATCATCGACGCCGTCATCGACCAGCACCTGTCCAGCGGCGCCGACTACACCACCAACGCGGTCGAGCCGACCTGGCCGGACGGGCTGGACGTCGAGGTCTTCAAGTTCCGCTGCCTGGAAGAAGCCTGGCGCGAGGCCGACCTGCCGTCCCAGCGCGAGCACGTCACGCTGTTCATCAACGGCCAGCCCGAGCGTTACAACATCAGGCACGTGAAGGGTCCCCAGGATCTGTCGGCGCTGCGCTGGACCGTCGACGAACCGGCCGACTTCGAGCTGATCAGCATCATCTATGGCGAGCTGTACCCGCGCCTTCCGGCCTTTTCCACCGGCGACATTCTGGAGCTGCTGGAACGCCGTCCAGAGCTGAAGACGCTGAACTCCTGGCACAAACGCAACGAGGGTCTGGCCAGGTCCCTCGAGAAGGACAAGCAAGCGGTCATGCCACCAGTCAAGAACGCCAAGAGCATCGCGAAGAGTCTGGCCATGCAGGAGCGGGCCAAGGCGCGCATCCCCGGCATGACCCAGCTTCTGTCCAAGCGGCCCGATCTCTATTCGTACGGGGTCTGGCCCGGCTATTACGCCAAGGCGCAGGGCTGCGAGGTCTGGGATCTGGACGGGAACCAGTACCTGGACATGAGCATCAGCGGCATCGGCGCCAACGTCCTGGGCTATGCCGATCCCGACGTCGACGGTGCCGTGCGCGACGCCATCGCCAGCGGCTCCAGCAGCTCGCTGAACTGCTATGAAGAGGTCGAGCTGGCCGATCTGCTGTGCGAGCTGCACCCGTGGGCCGACAAGGTCCGCTATGCGCGCACGGGCGGCGAATCGATGGCGGTGGCGGTCCGCATCGCCCGCACCGCCACCGGACGCGACAAGATCGCCTTCTGCGGCTATCACGGCTGGCACGACTGGTATCTGGCGGCCAACGTGGGAACAGAGAACGCGCTGGGCGAGCACCTGATCGCCGGCCTGGATCCGGCCGGTGTTCCCCTGAGCCTGGCCGGCACGGCCATCCCCTTCAACTACAACAACCTGCCCGACCTGGAGAAGATCGTCGCCGAACACGGGCCGGCGCTGGCGGCGGTGGTGATGGAACCGATCCGCAACGTGCCGCCCGCCCCGGGATTCCTGGAAGGCGTGCGCCAGCTGGCCCACAAGGCGGGGGCGGTGTTCGTCTTCGACGAGATCTCGTCCGGCCTGCGCATGGTGACCGGCGGCGCCCACCTGACCCTGGGGGTGCAGCCGGACATCGCCGTGTTCTCCAAGGCGCTGGGCAACGGCTATCCCATCGGCGCGGTGATCGGCCGCGGCGACGTGATGGATGCGGCGCAGAAAAGCTTCATCTCCAGCACCTGCTGGACGGAGCGGGTGGGACCGGCGGCGGCGCTGGCCACCCTGCGCAAGCACCGCAGCACCAACACCGGCCCGCACCTGATGGCGCTGGGGACAGCCGTGCAGAAAGGCTGGACGGCGCTGGCGGCCAAACATGGGCTGGCCGTGCACGTCGGTGGCATCCCGCCGCTCTCGCATTTCTCTTTTGATCGCGAGCCGCCGCTGACGAAGGCCTACTTTGTCCAGCTGATGGTGGACCAGGGCATCCTGGCCTCGACGATCTTTTACCCGATGTGGGCCCACCGCGACGAGCACGTGGCCCGTTATCTGGATGCCTGCGACGCCGCCTTTGCCCAGGTCGCCGAGGCGCTGGCCGCCGGCAACATCGCCACCCGCCTGCGCGGGGCCCCCGCGGTCTCTGGCTTCCGTCGGCTGAACTAGGGCGGCGGCGCCTTCCGCGCGCCTGATTTCAGTTTCGAGAGCAGTGCGTCCGCGACCCGCAGCGTTCCTTCACCGTCGACCAGCCGCTGTCCGATCACGCTCATGCGCTGGCGCAACGCCAGGTCGCCCGCCAGCTGCGTGACCGCCGGCCCCAGGTCGGCAAATGAAGATGACTGTCCAGACTCGTCGCGCCCTCCGCCCAGCAGCAGCGCGCCCTGGCCGGCCAGCGCCGCCAGCTGGCCGCGCTGGTTGTCGGCCAGGCACAGCGCCACCGTCGGCAGGCCGCAGGCGGCCAGCTCGTACAATGTCTGCCCGCCGCCCGAGACAGCCAGATCGCAGGTGGTCATCAGGCCCTGCAGCTCGCCCGGCGCGTGATGAAGAGCCACCCGGTCCGTCGTGCTGGCCAGGCGCTTCAGCGACGCCACGGCGTCAGCGCCAAAGAGCGGGCCCACGACAACGTCGAAGGCGACCGCGGGCAGCGACGACAGCAGCTGTTCCACCACCGTCGCCGTGGACTGCTGCGGGTCCCCTCCCCCCAGCGTGACCAGCACGCGTCTGACCTCGCCCTGCCGGCGCGCAGGCAGGCCGCGAAACGTCGAACGCAACAACGCGTACCGCGGCCCCAGCAGCAGCGTGCAGTCCGCGCCCGTGTGATAGGCCAGCGCGGCGGCGTTGGCGCTTCCGTTGCTGACGACGTCGGCATCCAGCGGGCGATTGGCCAGGTCATCGATGACCAGCAAGCAACCGACCCGCGGGCGCACCGCCCGAAAATAGTCCGCGTCCAGGGCGTACGAATCGGCGACCAGCGCCGCGATGGGGACGGCGGCGGCGCCGGCCAGCCGCAACGTCGCCGCCGGTTCGTCGCCGCTGACCGACTGGACAGCAAAGCCGGCCGCGCTGGCCACGCCACGCGCGGCCTCATCACCCTCGATCCAGAACTGGATCTGGCAGCCGCGCCGGGCCAGCTCGTCCGCCAGGGTCAGGCAGCGGCGCAGGTGCCCGAAGCCGACGCCCGCCGAAGCAACCGTCCGGAAGGCCACCCCCTCAAAGGGCACGCATCACCGAGCGGACGGCCCCCACCACGCGCTCGACGTCTTCATCGGACATGGCGGGAAACAGCGGCAGGCTCAAGATCCGTTCGGAGACCCCGCTGGCGATGGGCGTGGCCGCCGGATCGAAACCAAGCTGCCGGTAGAACGGAAAAGAATTGACCGGGATGTAGTGGACCTGCGTGCCGATCCCCTGCTGGCGCAGCGCCAGGTGAAGCGCGTCGCGCGCCGGCCGCCCGCCGCGCAGCTGGATGGCGAACAGGTGCCAGGCCGCCTGGACGTCGTCGGCCTCGACGCCGATCTCGATCCCGTCGACGCCTGACAATCCCTGGCGATACCGGGCCACGATCTCCCGGCGGCGGTTGACGAAGCGCTCCAGCTTTCGCAGCTGGCTGCGCCCCAGCGCGCACAGAATGTCGGGGATCCGATAGTTCAGCCCCAGCGACTGGATCTCGTAGTACCAGGTGGTGGGCGCCCCCGGATCCAGCAGCCGGGCGTCGTCGCGGATCAGGCCGTGGTTGCGAAAGTCACGGGCCCGCTGGGCCAGCGCCGCGTCGTTGGTGACCACCGCGCCCCCCTCGCCGGTGGTGATGGTCTTGACCGGGTGAAACGAGAAGGTGGTGAGGTGCGCCACCGACCCGATGGGCCGCCCGCGATAGCGCGCGCCGATGGCGTGCGCGGCGTCCTCGACGACGATCAGCCCCTTGCGCGCCGCCAGCTCCATCAGCGGGTCCAGCGCCGCCGGGTGCCCGGCGAAGTCGACCGGCGCCAGCACGCGCGTGGCCGGCGTCAGGGCCGCCTCGGCCTTCCGCGGATCGAGGCACAGCGTTTCCGGATCGATGTCCGCGAAGACCGGCCGCCCGCCCATCGCCACCACCATGTTGGATGTCGCGCTGAAGGTCAGCGGCGTAGTCACCACCTCGACGCCCGGCCCCACCCCCGCCGCCGCGTACGCGCAATGCAGGGCCGCCGTTCCGTTGGCCACCGCAACCGCATGCTGGGCGCCGCAGACGGCGGCCAGCTCTTTTTCGAAGGCCGCCGTCTCGGGGCCGGTGGTCAGATAATCAGAGCGCAGCGTACGGACCACCGCGGCCACGTCATCGTCATCGATCCATTGCCTGCCGTACGGCAGGAATGGTGGTTGGTTCAAGGACCGCCCTTGGCGGACTCCAGGCCGTGCGTCTCGACCATCTTCACCAGTTCGGCCTGGGTCAGCCACCGATCGTTCTTGTCGGACGAATAGCTGAAGCCGGGCGGGCACAGCTGACCTTCGCTGTAGTTCGAGTCCGCGAACCAGGGGAAGGCCGGCGTGATGACGTACCGATCGGACAGCGCGACGGTGGTGCGGGCGTCGTCCTCCGGCACCATCACCTCGTGCAGCTTCTCGCCGGGCCTGATCCCGACGATCTCCGTGCGGCACTCCGGCGCCAAGGCGGCCGCCATGTCCATGATGTTCATCGACGGGATCTTGGGAACGAAGATCTCCCCGCCGTGCATCCGCTCCAGGCAGTCGATGACAAAGTCGACCCCCTGCTGCAGGGTGATCCAGAACCGCGTCATCCGCTTGTCGGTGATGGGCAGGACGCCGGTCTTGCGGCGCGAGAGGAAGAACGGGATGACGCTGCCCCGGCTGCCCACGACGTTGCCATAGCGGACCACGGCGAACCGCGACTTCTTGGCCCCCACGTAGGCGTTGCCGGCCACGAACAGCTTGTCAGAGCAAAGCTTGGTGGCGCCGTAAAGGTTGATGGGGTTCGCCGCCTTATCCGTGGACAGGGCGATGACCCGCTTGACGCCCTGGTCGATGGCCTCGTTGATGACGTTCTCGGCCCCCAGGACGTTGGTCTTGATCGCCTCGAAGGGGTTGTACTCGGCGGTGGGCACCTGCTTCAGCGCCGCCGCGTGCACCACCACGTCGATCCCGTCGAAGGCGCGGTGCAGGCGCGCCGAGTCGCGAACGTCGCCGATGAAATAGCGCAGCACCGGCGAATCAAAGCGCTGTTGCATCTCGAACTGCTTCAGCTCGTCGCGGCTGAAGACCACCAGCTTCTTCAGCTTCAAACGCTCCAGCGCCGTCTGCACGAACGCCTTGCCGAACGAACCAGTTCCCCCTGTGATCAGAAGGGATTTGCCTGCGAGAGAATCCACCGGGCGATTATTCAGGTCGTCCCCGGCATGTCAATAGCGCGGGGCGCGAGGAAGCAGCGTTTACAGGCTCCAGTACTGGATGCCGCGTTCCATCTTGTCGGGCGAAAACACGCTTTTCACGTCGACGAAGCAGCCGTTGTCGCGCAGCATGCCCAGCAGCTTGGTCTGTCCCAGCTGGACGTACTCCTTGTGGCTGACCGCGACGATGAGACCGTCCAGGTTCTTGTAATCCTCCAGCTGATTCAGCTCCAGGCCGTACTCGTGCTTGGCCTCCGCAGAGCTGCCGCGGCTGTCGTGGATCAGGGCGTCGATGCCGAACTCGCGCAGCTCGCGCAGGATGTCCGGGACCTTGCTGTTGCGCAGGTCGTTGCAGTCTTCCTTGAACGTCAGGCCCAGCACACCGACGCGCGCGCCCTTCACCCGCAGCCCCTGCTTGATCAGCATCTTGACCAGGCGCTGCGCCACGTACGGCCCGACGTTGTTGTTGATGCGCCGGCCGGCCAGGATCACCTCCGGCTGATAGCCAAGCTGCTGCGCCTTCATCGTCAGGTAGTAAGGATCGACGCCGATGCAGTGGCCCCCGACCAGCCCGGGACGAAAGCGCAGGAAGTTCCACTTGGTCCCCGCCGCCTCCAGCACGTCGGCGGTGCGGATCTCCATCCGCTCGAAGATGATGGCCAGCTCGTTCATGAGGGCGATGTTCAGATCGCGCTGGGTGTTCTCGATGACCTTGGCCGCCTCGGCCACGCGAATCGACGTCGCCTTGTGGACGCCGGCACCGATGATGCCGCCGTACGCCTTGGCCACGCGCTCCAGGGTGGGTGCATCCTCGCCGGAGACCACCTTGGTGATCCGCTCCAGCGTGTGTTCCTTGTCGCCCGGGTTGATCCGCTCCGGCGAATACCCCAGCTTGAAGTCGACCCCCTGCTTCAGCCCCGAGACCTTGGCCAGGATGGGACCGCACACCTCCTCGGTGACGCCCGGATAGACCGTCGACTCGAACACCACCACGGCGCCCTTCGACAGCCCTTTGCCGACCGTCTCGGACGCGCGAATCACCGGCGTCAGGTCGGGGACGTTGTTGTGATCGACGGGGGTGGGCACCGCGACGACGAAGAAGGTGACCGCCTTCAGGTCGGCGACCTCGCTGGTCAACGTCAGCGCCGACTCCTTCAGCTCGGCCTCCGAGACCTCCTGATTGCGATCGAATCCGCGGCGCAGCTCGTCCAGCTTTTCCTTGTTCACGTCGAACCCGACGGTGCCGGGGTACTTGCGGGCGAAGGCCAGCGCCACGGGCAGGCCGACGTAACCAAGACCAATCACTGCGATCCGCTCTTGCATGTATCGATGCTCCTCGAGGCTAGCCGAAAGGAGCGACATTATGACGCTTCCGGCTTCGGCTGACCAGGGTCGGGGGACGCCGTGGGGAGGCCGGCCAACCAGGCGGCGATGGTGTCGATCAACGCCCGCTGTGACCGAAGATCCGTGAAGGTGTGGTCAGAACCGGCGAAGAACTTTGTCTGCACCCGCTGCTTGAAATCCACGCCCTTCAGGAACTCCCCCAGCTGGCCCTCGTGGTTGTAGTACCCCTCCAGC
>DATLVT010000325.1:0-2531 GCA_035577105.1 Polyangia bacterium | reverse complement strand
AGCGGCGAGTTCTCACCCTACTGGGCCGCCGCCAACGCGTTCGACGGCAACCCCGACACCGCCTGGATCTCGCCGGGACGCCCCAGCGCCGACGAGGAATCGCTGACGGTCGCCCTGTTCACGCCTTACCTGATCGATTCGGTCACGCTGACGCCGAACGTCGCCTACCCGACCTTCTTCCCCGTCGATTTCGACGTCGAAGTCTCGCCCAACGGCGAGACCTGGACGTCCGTGGGCGGCTTGCGAAACGCCACCGCCAGCCCGGGCGATCGCATCCCCATCGCGTTTCCGCCCACGCTGGCCGCCCAGGTGCGGCTGCACGTGCTGCGGTCGTTCCAGCACGACTCCGGTCTCTTCTATGCGTCGATCGCCGAGCTGGCGATCCACGAGGCGTCCAGCACGCCTGATGCGCTGGTGCTGACGTTCACCGCGCCGGGCGACGATCCGGGCGCCGGGCGTGCCACCAGTTACGACATTCGCCGCTCGCTGGCCGCGCCAACCGACGCCACGTTCAGCGCCGGCGTGGCGGTGCCGTCGAAGGCGCCGCTGGCGTCCGGCCTGCGCGAGACCGTCACGGTCAGCGGTCTGGGCGGCGAGACGACCTATTTCTTTGCGCTGAAGGCCACCGACGACGGCAACAACGTGTCGCCGATGTCCAACGTGGCCAGCGCCACCACCTTGCTGATTCCGCCGTCGACCATCACCGACCTGCGCGTCGTCGACGTTCCCTCCGCCAATCACCCGCAGACCATCACGCTGGCCTGGACGGCGCCCGGCTCTGACGGCAAGGTCGGTCAGGCCACGCGCTATGACCTGCGCCAGTCGGCAGCGCCGATGACGCCGGGCGATTTCGCCAATGCCACGCCGGTGCTGGGGCTGCCCGGACCCGCCCCCGCCGGCGTCACGGAGACCTTCGCCGTCGGTGGATTGACCGCGGGCGCGACGTATTACTTCGCCCTGCGCGCCATCGACGCCAATGGCTCGATGGGCGGCGTCTCGAACGTGGTGTGGGCGGTGCCGACCGGCGGCAACGACCACACCCCGCCCGCGGCCGTGACCGATCTGTCGGCGCGCCTGTCGAACGCATCGGTGAAGATCAGCGCGCGCATCGATTCGGTCTCTGACGAGCTCTCGGCGGCGCGCGGCGCTGCCAACCTGATTGACGGCGACATCTCGACGGCGTGGATGACTGCCGCCGGCAGCCTGACCACGCCGGCGTGGGTGATCCTGGACTACGGCACGGTGCAACCGCTGACTCGCTTTCGCGCCAATCCCTCGTCGATCGATCTGATCGCCAGCTATCCGCAGGACTTCGAGATCCAGACCAGCACCGACAAGGTGAACTGGACGCCGATGGTCCACGTCGAGGGGATGGTCGGCACCTTCGCCAGGTGGAACGAGTGGTCGGCGCCGGTGACCTATGCGCGCTATGCCCGCCTTTACGTCACCAGGCGCGGCCCCGCCGCTGGCGCCAGCGCCTACGTGGCCATGGGCGAGCTGGAGACCTATGCCCTGACCCCCGCCCTGGACGCCGACCTGACCTGGGTGGCGCCCGGCGACGACGGTTACGATGGGACGGCGGTCCGCTACGAGCTGCGGCAGTCGACGGTGCCCATCACCGAGAGCAACTTCACGACGGCGACGGTGGTCCCCACGCTGCAGCCGCTGCCGGGCGGTCAGATCGAGGTCCTGCACATCGCCAGCGTGCCGGTCGAGACGACGCTTTACTTTGCCATCAAGGCGGTCGACGCCGATGGCAACTGGGGCGCGCTGTCGAACGTGGCCACGCTGGTGACGCCGGGCGTGCCGCCGGCGCCGGTGGGCGATCTGGCGGTGGCCAGCGCGGGCACCACGTCGGTGACGCTGACCTTCACCGCCAGCGGCGACGACGGGATGGTGGGCACCGCCGCCAGCTACGAGCTGCGCTTTGCCCGCACGCCGATCTCGCCGCAGACCTGGGACAGCGCCACGCCGGCCACCACCGGCGCGCCGCGCGCGCCCGGCACCAGGGAGACGTTCACGGTGTCCGGGCTGCTGCCGACGACGCTCTACTACTTTGCCGTCAAGGTCGTCGACGACACCGGCACGCGCTCGCCACAGTCGAACGTCGTCTCGGCGTCGACGCTGGACGGAACGCCGCCGGCGGCCGTCAGCGACCTGCAGGTGGCCGCGGTCGATCCCGCCCAGCGCCCGCCCCTGACCATGACGGTCGCCGCCTCCAGCGGTTCGTATTCGCCGGAGACCGGCGCCGGCAATCTGCTGGACGCCACCGACAGCACGGTCTGGATCAGCCCAGGCAACACCCAGGTGGTCCCCATGTTCGTGACGTTCGATCTGGGTGGCGCGCGCCGCCTGGGACGGCTGCGAATGCGGGCTGGCGCCGGATACTCCGATCTGTTCCCCACCGATTTCAAGCTTGAGGTTCAGGCGCAGGCGGGCGGCGCCTGGCAGACGGTGGTCAGCGAGACCGCGTTCGTCGCCGCCACCGGCTGGCAGGAATGGGCGCTGGGCGCCGTGCCGGCGGTGACGGC
>DATLVT010000324.1:0-2014 GCA_035577105.1 Polyangia bacterium | reverse complement strand
CCGAATCAGATGGGCGAACAGCGGCCGAATATCGACGGGTCCCTGGTCCCAGCGCTGAGCCACGTGCCCGGGGTCGCCGCCGCCGCGGGCAGCGCCTTCGGGTACGCGCGGCTGATTGGCAAGGACGGCAAGCCGATCGGCAACCCGGCGAACGGCGCGCCCACCCTGGGCGGCAACTGGAGCACCGTCCAGGCCCTCAACCCATTCCACCTGGTGGCCGGGCATGCCCCGCAGGCACCCGACGAGGTCGTGATCGACAAGCAGAGCGCCAGGCTCGGCCACCTGGCCGTGGGCGACACCACGACGGTGCTCGCGAATGGGCCGCCGCAGCGGGTGCGGATCGCGGGAATCGTGGGCTTCGGCACCGCCGACAACCTGGCCGGCGCGTCCGTGGTGCTGTTCACCACGCCGGTCGCGCAGCGACTGGTCGCCGAACCCGGCAAGTTCAGCACGATCGGTTTCGTCGCCGACCGGGGGGTGTCTCAGCAGCAACTGGTCAGCAACCTGAAGCGCGCGCTGCCGCCAGGAACCGAGGCGCTGACCGGGGCGGCAGCCATCAAGGAACAACAGGACCAGTTCCAGAAGGCCCTGTCGATCTTTAGCAAGTTCTTCCTGATCTTCGCGATCGTGGCCCTGGTGGTCGGCGCCTACATCATCCTGAACACGTTCGCCATCACCGTCGCCCAGCGCACCAGGGAGAACGGCCTGCTGCGGGCGCTGGGCGCCAGCAGGCGCCAGGTCCTCGGCTCGGTCCTCGTCGAGGCCCTGGCGGTCGGCGTCATCGCTGCGGTGGTCGGGCTGGCCGCCGGGGTCGCGGTGGCTGCGGGCCTCAAGGCGCTGCTGTCCGTGTTCGGGCTCAGCCTCCCCGCCGGGAGCCTGGTCCTCAACGCCAGGACGGTCGTGGCCTCGCTGGTGATCGGGATCGGCGTCACACTGATCGCGGCGATCTCCCCTGCGCGCAAGGCGGCCAAGGTGCCGCCCGTCGCGGCCATGCAGGAGGCGACGGTGGGCAGCAGCGGCTACGGTTCCAAGCAGCGCCTGATCGTCGGCTTGTCCATCCTGGCGCTCGGGGTGGCCGCGCTGTTCACCGGCCTGTTCGGCCACGTCGGCAGCGCCTTCCTGATCGTCGGCGTCGGCGTGCTGCTCGTCTTCCTCGGCGTGTCGGTGCTGGGCCGGACGATCGCGCTGCCGCTGAGCCGGGCGATCGGCGCTCCGCTGCCTCGGGTCAAGGGCGTGACCGGCACCCTGGCCCGGGAAAACACCATGCGCAACCCCAAGCGCACCGCGGCCAGCGCGTCCGCGCTGATGATCGGGGTCGGCCTGATCGCGTTCATCTCGATCTTCGCCTCCTCCGCCAAGGCGTCGATCAACGCGACCATCGACCGGTCATTCGCCGGGGACTTCGTGATCAACTCGGGCGCCGGGTCGACCGGCGGCGGCGTCGACCCCGCGCTGGCCCAGAGGCTGAACGCGCTCCCGCAGGTGGCCGCGGCCACCGGGGAACGCTTCGGGTCCATGCTGATCCTCGGCCAGCCGTACATGATCGCGGCGGTCGATCCCCGCGCCGCCGGCCAGATCTTCAACGTCAGCCCGGTGCAGGGGTCGATCGGCGCCCTCGGCGCGGACGGCATTGCCGTCTATAAGGACGACGCCACCAAGCACCACCTCAAGCTCGGCGACCCTGTGTCGGTCGTGTTCCGCGATACCGGGCCGAAGACGCTGCGGGTCGCCCTCATCTACGGCGACAACCAGGCGGCACCAACGGCCAACCCGGGCAGCAAGACCAGCTATTTCCTGGGCACACCCGGTTACGACGCCAACTTCGCCGCCCCCCACTTCGACAGCCAGGTGTTCGTGAAGAAGGCACCCGGCGTGCCCGCTGCGGCGGCGCTGGCCGCGGTCAAGAAGCTGTCGGCGCAGTACGCGGTCGGCGCTACTGTCCAGGACCAGGCCGCCTACAAGGCCGAGCAGACCAAGCCGATCAACCAGATACTGGCGCTCATCTACACGCTGC
>DATLVT010000323.1:0-7446 GCA_035577105.1 Polyangia bacterium | reverse complement strand
GAAGGTGGTGTTTCAGGAGGGGCAGACCGTCAAGCGCGGCGATCTTCTGGCCGAGATCGATGCGCGGCCGTTTCAGATCCTGCTGCACCAGGGACAGGCGGCGCTGGGGAAGGACCAGGCCATGCTGCACGGGGCGCAGCGAAACCTGGAGCGCTATCAATCGGTGGTGGCTGAGAATCTGATTCCCCAGCAGCAGGTCGATGATCAGCGGGCCACCGTCGAACAGCTGACGGCGGCGGTGCAGGGCGACCAGGCCACCATAGAAAATGCCCGGCTGCAGCTGGACTATGCCCGGATCAAATCGCCCATCGACGGCGTGACCGGCGTGCGCCAGGTCGACCCGGGGAATGTGGTGCATGCGTCCGACGCCAACGGCGTCGTGGTGGTGACCCAGCTTGATCCCATCGCCGTGCTGTTCACCCTGTCGCAGGACGAGCTGCCCCGCGTGGCCAAGGCGCAGGCCGACGGTCCCCTGACGGTGGAGGCGCTGGGCCGCGACGGCACGCAGATCCTGGCCACCGGCAAGCTGGAGCTGGTGGACAACCAGATCAACCAGGCCACCGCGACGATCCGTCTCAAGGCCATCTTTCCCAACCCGGCCGCGCCCCAGCACGCGCTGTGGCCCAATCAATTCGTCAAGGCGCGGCTGCGGCTGGCGGTGCGCAAGGGGGCGCTGGTGATCCCGGCGGTGGCGGTGCAGCGCGGGCCGCAGGGGACGTTCGTGTACGTGGTGGGCGGCGATGAAAAGGCGGCCGTCCGTCCCGTCACCGTCGACGTCATCCAGGGCGACGAGGCGTTGCTGGCCAACGGCAAAGGGCTGTCGGCCGGTGACGCGGTGGTGATCGAAGGGCAGAATCAGCTGCGTCCGGGCGCCAAGGTGATCGGACGTCCGGGCGGCGCGGGCGGCAACGGCAATGGCAACGGCGCCGCCTCCGCCGCTGGTGGAGGCGGTGGTGGTCCCGGAGCGGGTGCCGGTACTGGCCCGGGGGCCGGTCTTGGCGTCGGTCCGGGTGCGGGCGCCGGTGGCGGCCGCAAGGCGGGCGCCCACCCGTGAGCATCTCGGGCCCCTTCATCCGCCGCCCGGTGGGGACGGCGCTGTTGATGGTGGGCGTGCTGATCGCCGGGATCGTCGGCTACCGCCAGCTGCCGGTGGCGGCCTTGCCGCAGGTCGATTACCCGACCATCGTGGTGTCGACGCTGCTGCCGGGGGCCAGCGCCGAGACGATGGTGTCGGCGGTGACCACGCCGCTCGAGCGGCAGCTGGGGCAGATCCCGTCGCTGGCGCAGCTGACGTCGGTGTCCAGCGGGGCCAGCTCGCAGATCACGCTGCAGTTCAACCTGGACCGCGACATCGACGCCGCCGAGCAGGATGTCCAGGCGGCCATCAACGCGGCGTCGAACCTGCTGCCGCGCACGCTGCCCACGCCCCCCACCTACAGCAAGAGCAACCCCGCCGACGTTCCGGTGATCGCCTTCAGCGTCAGCTCGGACACGGTGCCGCTGTCGCAGGTCGACGACTACGCCGATTCCATCCTGGCCCAGAAGATCTCGCAGGTGTCGGGGGTGGGGCTGGTGACGTTGAACGGCGGCCAGCGCCCGGCGGTGCGCGTGCAGATGGATCCAGTGGCGCTGGCCGGTCGCGGCCTGTCGCTGGAGGACGTCCGCACCATCCTGGCCGCCGCCAACGTCAACCAGCCGAAAGGGAACCTGGACGGGCCGCGCCAGAACTACACGGTGGCGGCCAACGACCAGCTGGTCGAGGCCAAGAGCTATGCGCCGCTGATCGTCGCCTATCGCGACGGCGCGCCGGTGCGCCTGGGTGACGTGGCCAGGGTGGTCGACGGCGTCGAGAACGACCAGCTGGCCGGGTGGGCCGGCAAGCACCGGGCGGTCATCGTCAACGTCCAGCGCCAGCCGGGCGCCAACCTGATCGAGGTGGCGGACCGGGTCAAGGCGCTGCTGCCCCAGCTGGCGGCGTCGTTGCCGCGCGGGATCGACGTCCAGGTCCTTAGTGACCGGACGGAGACGGTGCGGGCGTCGGTGGACGACGTGCAGTTCACACTGCTGTTGACGATCGGCCTGGTGGTGGCGGTGATCTACCTGTTCCTGCACAGCCTGCGGGCCACCGTGATCCCGGGTGTGGCGGTGCCGCTGTCGCTGGTGGCCACGTTCGGCGTGATGTTGCTGGCCGGGTACAGCCTGAACAACCTGACGCTGATGGCGCTGACCATCTCGACCGGGTTCGTCGTCGACGACGCCATCGTGATGATCGAGAACATCGCCCGTTACATCGAAGAGGGCGATCCGCCCTTCGAGGCGGCGCTGAAGGGATCGAAGCAGATCGGGTTCACCATCCTGTCGCTGACGGTGTCGCTGGTGGCGGTGCTGATCCCGTTGCTGTTCATGGGCGGGATCATCGGCAAGCTGTTCCGCGAGTTCGCCGCCACGCTGGCCACGGCCATCGTCGCCTCGGCGCTGGTGTCGCTGACGCTGACCGCGATGATGTGCGCGCACATCCTCAAGCCGCACCCCAAGGGCCAGGGACAGGGCAACGACGACGCGCAACCCAGGAACGTCGTGGCGCGCGTCTCCGAGCGCGTGTGGAATCGCGCCGTCGCCGCTTACGACCGCGGCTTGCAGTGGGTGCTGGAGCACCAGGCGCTGACGCTGGGCGCGACGGTGGCCACCGTGCTGTTCACCGTGCTGCTGGCGGTGGTGGTGCCCAAGGGGCTGTTCCCGCAGCAGGACACCGGCCTGTTGCTGGGGGTGACCGAGGCGCCGCCCGATATCTCGTTCACGGCGATGAGCGAGCGCCAGCGCGCCGTCGCCGACGTGGTGCAGGCCGATCCCGACGTGGCCACGGTGTCGTCGTTCATCGGCGCCGACGGGACCAACCCCACGCTGAACAGCGGACGGCTGTCCATCACCCTGAAGCCGCACCGCGAGCGCCACGCCGGGGCGCAGGAGATCATCAACCGTTTGAACGCCCGCCTGGCCGACGTCAGCGGCGTAGCCGTCTATCTGCAGGCGGTGCAAGATTTACAGATCGAGACCCGCACCAGCCGCACGCAGTACCAGTACACGCTGGAGGACGCCGATCCCGACGAGCTGGCGGCCTGGGCGCCGCGGCTGCTGGAGCGCCTGCGCGCGCAGCCCGAGCTGACCGACGTGGCCAGCGATCAGCAGGCGGGCGGCCTGCAGCTGGCGCTGGTGGTCGACCGTGACATGGCGGCGCGGCTGGGCGTCACGTCGCTGGCCGTCGACGACACGCTGTACGACGCCTTCGGGCAGCGCCAGGTGTCGACCATCTTCACGCAGCTGAATCTTTACCGGGTGATCCTGGAGGTGGCGCCTGCCTATCAACAGAATCCGCAGGCGCTGGACCAGATCTACCTGCGCTCGCAGAGCGGGGCCGCCGTGCCGCTGTCAGCCTTCGCCCACTACGAGCGGCGGCAGGCGGCGCTGTCCATCGCCCACGAAGGTCAGTTCCCGGCGGTGACGCTGTCATTCAACGTGGCCGGCGGCGCGTCGCTGGGCAAGGCGGTCGACGTGGTCGAGGCCGCCTTCACGGCGCTGGGCGCGCCGCAGGGGTTGCACGGCGATTTCCAGGGCGCGGCGCGCGCCTTCGGGGAATCGCTGTCCAGCGAGCCGTGGCTGATCCTGGCCGCGCTGATCACCGTCTACATCGTGCTGGGCGTGCTGTACGAAAGTTACATCCACCCCATCACCATCCTCAGCACGCTCCCCTCGGCGGGCGTGGGGGCGTTCCTGGCGCTGATCCTGTGCGGCGAGGAGTTCTCCATCATCGCCCTCATCGGGATCATCCTGCTGATCGGCATCGTGAAGAAGAACGCCATCATGATGATCGACTTTGCGCTGGTGGCCGAGCGCGAAGAGAAGAAGAGCCCGCGCGAGGCCATCCACCAGGCGTGCCTTCTGCGCTTTCGTCCCATCATGATGACCACGGCGGCGGCGCTGCTGGGCGGGCTGCCGCTGGCGCTGGGGCGGGGCATCGGTTCAGAGCTGCGGCGCCCGCTGGGGATCACCATCGTGGGTGGGTTGCTGCTGTCGCAGGTGCTGACGCTGTTCACCACGCCGGTCATCTACCTTTACATGGAGCGCGCGGCGTCCTGGGTGCGGCGTCGCCGCGGCGTCGCCGAACCGCAGGCGGAGACCGCGGCCAGCGAGGGAACACCGTGAACGACGCGGACGTCGCCGATACCGCCGCCGATCGCGGCGACGATCGGCCCGGCGGTCTGTCGGCGCCGTTCATCCGCCGGCCGGTGGCCACGTCGCTGCTGGCGGCGGCCGTGCTGCTGGCGGGGATGGCGGCCTTCTTTCATCTGCCGGTGGCGCCCCTGCCGCGCGTCGATTTTCCGACGGTGTCGGTGTCCGCCAACCTGCCGGGGGCCAGCCCCGACACCATGGCCTCGGCGGTGGCCACGCCCCTGGAACGCCGGTTCGGGCGCATCGCCGGCCTGACCGAGATGACGTCGACCAGCGCGCTCGGGTCGACCAACATCACCCTGCAATTCGATCTCGATCGGGACGTGGCGGCGGCCGCCCGCGACGTGCAGGCCGCCATCAACGCCGCCGGCGGCGAGCTGCCGCCGAACCTGCCCAGCCGCCCCAACTATCGCAAGGTCAACCCGGCCGATTCGCCGATCATGATCCTGTCGCTGCGCTCGGACGCGTTGCCGCTGGCCCAGGTGTTCGACGCCGCCAATTCCGTGCTGGCCCAGAAGATGTCGCAGATCGAAGGCGTCGGGCAGGTGTTCGTGGGCGGCGGGCAGCAGCCGGCGGTGCGTGTGCAGGTGGACGGCCAGACGCTGGCCGGGATGGGCCTCTCCAGCGCCGACGTGCGCGCGGCGCTGGCCGCGTCGACGGCCAATCAACCCAAGGGGATGATCAGCGGCCCGCGGACCACCTATTCGGTCGCGGCCAACGACCAGCTGATCGGCGCCGACGCCTACCGCAAGCTGGTGATCTCCTACAGCGGGGCGTCAGCGTCGGCGGTGCGCCTGGGCGACGTGGCGCGCGTCTTCGACGACGTGGAGAATAACCGCCTGGCCGCCTGGATCGACAGCAAGCGATCGGTCCTGATGATCATCCGGCGCGAGCCGGGCGCGAACATCCTGGACACCATCGATCGCATCAAGGCGGCGCTGCCGCGCCTGACCAGCTCGATCTCGCCGGCCATCGAGGTTCGCCTGGCCATGGATCGCACGGCGACCATCCGGGCCTCGGTGCGGGACGTGGAGATCTCGCTGGTCCTCAGCGTGGTGCTGGTGACCATCGTGGTGTTCATCTTTCTGCGCAGCGCGCGGGCCACGGTGATTCCCACGGTGGCGGTGCCGCTGTCGCTGGTCGGCACTTTCGGAGTGATGTACCTGTGCGGGTACAGCCTGGACAACCTGTCGCTGATGGCGCTGACCATCTCGACGGGGTTCGTGGTCGACGACGCCATCGTGGTGACGGAGAACATCTCGCGTCTCATCGAAGGGGGGATGCCGCCGCTGCGGGCGGCGCTGGCGGGGGCGCGCCAGATCGGCTTCACCATCGTGTCGATCACCGTGTCGCTGATCGCCGTGTTCATCCCGATCTTGTTGATGGGGGGCGTCGTCGGGCGGCTTTTCCGCGAGTTCGCCGTGACCCTGTCCATCGCCATCGCCCTGTCGGCGGTGGTGTCGCTGACGGTGACGCCGACCATGGCCGCCTATCTGCTGCGCTCGTCGGCCGAGACGCCGCGCACCCGCTTTCATCGCTGGTCGGAGAGGATCTTCGCGGCGCTCTTGCGCGGTTATGACCGGGCCATCACCTGGGTGCTGGGCCACGCCACGCTGATGTTGCTGGTCACCATGGCCACCGTCGGGCTGACGGTGCTGCTGGCGGTGAAGGTGCCCAAGGGGCTGTTCCCGCAGCAGGACACCGGCCTTCTGTCCGGGTTCTCCGAGGCGTCGCAGGACATCTCGTCGACGGCGATGCGCGGGCTGCAGGAGAAGATCAACGCCGTGGTGGCCGGCGATCCCGACATCGACCACGTGCTGTGCTTCGTCGGCGGCGGCAACAACTCGGGCAACACCGGCACGCTGTTCGTGACGCTGAAGCCGTACGGCCGCGGCCAGCGCCGGGCGACCGCCGAGGAGATCATCGCCCGCCTGCGCCCCAAGCTGGCCCGCGTTCCCGGCATCACGCTGTTCCTGCAGTCGGTGCAGGACGTGCGCATCGGCGGCCGGGCGTCGCGCACGCAGTACCAGTACACGCTTCAGGACGCCAACCTGGACGAGCTGCGGACCTGGGCCCCGCGCGTGCTGGAAGGCCTGCGCAAGCTGCCCGAGCTGCGCGACGTCAACACCGACCAACAGACCGCCGGCCTGGAGCTGCAGGTGACGATCGATCGGGACAGCGCCGCCAGCCTGGGCGTGACCCCGCAGGCGATCGACGATGCGCTGTACGACGCCTATGGACAGCGGCAGGTGGCCACGTCGTTCACGGCGCTGAACTATTACCGCGTGGTGCTGGAGGCGACCCCTGACTACCAGACCGGCCCCGACCAGCTGGCCCGCATCTTTGTTCGCAGCAGCACCGGCGCGGTGGTGCCGTTGTCGACCATGGCCCGGTTCAGCACCGGCCTGATGCCGCTGGGGATCACCCACCAGGGGCAGTTCCCGTCGGTGACGCTGTCGTTCAATCTGGCGCCGGGCAAGGCGCTGGGCCAGGCGGTGGCGGCCATCGAACGGGTCGAGCGCCAGATCGGCATGCCGGCCAGCATCAACGCCGGGTTTCAGGGGACGGCCCAGGCCTTCGGCGCGTCGCTGGCCAGCGAGCCGTGGCTGATCCTGGCGGCGCTGGTCTGCGTCTACATCGTGCTGGGGATCCTCTACGAGAGCTTGATTCACCCCATCACGATCCTGTCGACGCTGCCCTCGGCGGCGGTGGGGGCGCTGATCGCGCTTTGGCTGGCGGGCCTGGATTTCAGCATCATCGCGCTCATCGGGGTCGTCTTGCTGCTGGGCATCGTCAAGAAGAACGCCATCATGATGATCGACTTTGCGCTGGAGGCGGAACGCGCCGAGGGGCTGGATCCCAAGGAGGCCATCCATCGGGCCTGCCTGCTGCGCTTTCGGCCCATCGTGATGACCACGCTGGCGGCGCTGTTCGGCGCCGTCCCCCTGGCCATCGGCTTTGGCGTCGGTTCAGAGCTGCGCCGGCCGCTGGGGGTGGCCATCATCGGCGGGCTGGCGGCGTCGCAGATGCTGAACCTGTTCACCACGCCGGTGATCTATCTGTTCCTGGATCGGCTGCGGCTACGAAGCGCGGCGCGGAAGGGTCACGATGACCGTGGTGCCTCGGCTGGGGTTGGCCGTGGCGACCAGCGTGCCCCCCAGGCGACCGGCTAGGGCGCGCGCGGACGGCAGGCCGCCGCCCAGGTCACCGTCGCCGATG
>DATLVT010000322.1:0-8114 GCA_035577105.1 Polyangia bacterium | reverse complement strand
AAACTACAGGTCCCCACGCTGATGCTGGTTGCGGGGGACGACCGGCTGGTCTCCAGCGACACATCCCTGGCCTTCGCGGCGGCCGTCGGGCCAGCGGTCGAGGTCCGCCAGTATCCCGGCCTTTACCATGAGATGTTTCTCGAGCCAGAGCGAGCCGGGCTCATCGCCGACATCGTCCACTGGATCACCCAACATTTGGGCCGCTAGCGCGCGAATTCGTGGCGTCGAGATCTCTCTTCCGTATACTTGAAAAGGTCAGCCGTGAGTCACCTCGTCGCATATTCGGGAAACGAGCCGGAGAACATGGCCTGCGCCCTGTTCTCGGCGCGTGGCGCCCTGTACTCACACACCGAAGGTAGCCTGGATGGGTGGGGCCTGGGCTTTGTGCAGGCGGGCGACGTGCTGTTGCAGAAGCGACCGCGCGCCAACACCAGCGAGGTTGATTTCTACGCGCTGGCAAAAGATCTTCGCGCCGATGCGCTGGTCGGGCGCGTCGGTCTTGGCGAAGGGGGCAACATCGTCGCTGAAGACGCCGATCCCTTTCGGTTCCGTTCCTGGCTGTTCGGCTCGGTCGGTCAGGTGAGCAGCAACGGCTTCGCCGGGATTCGCGAGCGCGTGCTGGAGAGCATCCCCGATTTTCTCCGCCGCAACATCCGCGGCAAGTCGCCCAGCGAGCACATCTTTCATCTGTTCCTGGCGTTCATGCACGACGCCGGGACCCTGGACAACGCGTCGCCGGCGCCGGCCGCCGTTCGACTGGCGGTCAGGAACAGCGTGGTGTTCCTGGATCGCCTTCTGGCCGGAACCGGCAGCGAGCCGATGAGCATCGCCCTGGTGGCCACCAACGGCCGCTGCTTCCTGGCCGCGTCCTGTGGACAGCCGCTGCAGTACCTGGACGTGGAAGGCATCTCCGATTGTCCGGTCTGCCACGGGCGCAATGATCTGGGGCGCGACGGGCGGCGCATCCCCCACGATGCGCTGCGGGCCATCGTCGTCGAATCCAACGTCGCCACTCAGGGGCGCGCCGGTTGGCGCGTGGTGCCTGAACGCTCGGCTCTGATCGTCGGCGCCGATCGCGTTCCGCAGATCGTGCCGCTGAACGGCGACTGAGGCGTCAGCGCGGCGCGGCCGCCGACAGTTCAGCGCGGCGCGGTTGCCGGCGCTTCAATGACGGCCTCCGGCGGACGCGGGCGTCCAAAGCCGCGGCGCCGGTAGTAGACGAAGATGGTCTGGATCATCGACGCCACGGGAACGGCGAACAGCGCCCCGGTCAGCCCATAGCTGTGCTCGCCCGCGATGAGGGCAAAGACCACCAGCACGGGGTGAATCTTGGCCGCGTCGCCCATGATCTTGGGGTTGAGGAAGTTGGCTTCGATGAGGTGAATGCCGCAGATCCATGCCAGCACGGACAGACCGCGCCCCAGATCAAAGCTTCCCCCCGAGATGAGGGCGATGGCCACGATGGGAATCGACGAGAGGATCGAGCCGAAGATCGGGATCAAGCTCATCACGGAGGCGATCCCGGCCAGCAGCAGCGGGAACTTCACGTGAAAGATGAGGATTCCGATGTACGTCAGCGCGCCGTTGATCAAACAGATCACCAGCTGGCCGCGAATCACCCCGGACAGGCCGTGGTCAATGCCGACCACGATGCGGTCGTAATCGGCCTGGTAAGTATCGGGCACCAGCGAGCGCAGGAAGAGCTTCACCCGCTGCAGATCGATGAGGATGAACGCCGCCACCATGAGGACCAGGAACGTTCGACCGATGCCGGACACCACGGCGGTGACGAACTTCTGGCCGTATTCCAGGGCGCGCCGGCTCTCCCCTTCCGTGGAGGCCACCCGCTCGGAGAGCCATTTCTTGATCGAGCGCTCCCACTTGCCGCCGGTGGCAACTTCGGCCTCCTCCGATCGCGGCGGCGCGATCAGGAAACGGCCGTCGGGTTGCGGGAGCACCTCCAGCGACAGGTTGTCGAGGGCGATCTTGAACTTGCCGCCCGCCATCGGTTCGACGATGACGCCGGCGCCGGTGTTGGACGATACCCGGGGCAGCGGCTCGGTCTCCCCCGCGTCGCCGGCGCCCAGGTTCTGATCGACCCAGGCTCCCGCCCGCGGCAAGAGCTCCTTGTTCAGGCGCGAGAAGAGCTGGGGCGCCTCTCGAAACAGCCGGGCGAAGTCACCGGACAGCTTGGGGATGAAGTAACCGATGAACAGACCCAGCGCGGCCAGGATGTTCACGTAGACCACCAGGACCGCCACCGCCCTGGGAAGCTGTCGCGTTCCTATGCGTGCCCGGGACAGACGATCGACGATGGGCGCCAGAATGTAGGCGACCAGGATCGCGAACAGGAAAGGCAGCGCGACGTCGCGAAACAGGTAGACGACGAAGACGCAGAAGAGAGCGAAGCCCCACAGCTTGGCGAACCGCCGCAGCCAGGCAACGGTTCGCGAGGATTTGGGCTGAGCCGGTCGCGGCACCGGCCCCGGGGTCAGCCGCGACGGATCCCGAGGCTCGCGCACCGGGACTCCCTCGACGATGGGAATCCCGCGGCTGGACGGCCCAGGACGTCCGGACGGCGGTTCGTCAGGTGACATCGGGGCCGGCCAAAGACGCGCTCACCTGGCAGCTCGCAGGGCCGCTATTCGGATTCGTCGGCGTTCTTGTCGACCTTCTTCGGCTGAAGAGCGGCCAGCTTGTCACGCATGACGTCGCCCAGCGTCGCCGTGGGCACGCCGCCGGAGAACCCCTGCGCGTCGGCCATCTCCTCGGCGCGCGCGGCGCCGCGGAAGGACAGACCGATCTTTCGCTCGGCGGTGTCGACGCCGATGATCTCGGCCTTCAGCGTCTGTCCCACCTTCACGAACGCCTTGGGATCCTCGACGCGCTCGTCGGAGAACTCGGAGACGTGGATGAGGCCTTCCACGCCGCGCTCGATCTCCACGAAGGCGCCGAAGTCCAGCACCTTGAGGACCTTGGCCTCGACGATCTTGCCGGGCGGGTAGTCGTAGGGGATGCGATCCCACGGATCGGGCACCAGCTGCTTGATGCCCAGCGAGACCTTCGGCTTCTCGCCGTCAAAGTCGATGTTGAGGACGACCGACTCGACCTCGTCGCCCTTCTGGTACAGCTCGGACGGGTGCTTGACCCGCTGGGTCCAGGAGAGATCCGACACGTGCACCAGGCCGTCGATGCCCTCTTCGATCTCCACGAAGATGCCGAAGTCGGCGATGTTGCGCACGATGCCTTTGACGACGGTGCCGGGCGGGTACTTCTCCTTCAGCGAAGCGAACGGGTTCGGCTCCAGCTGCTTCATGCCCAGGCTGATGCGGTTCTGGCGCGGGTCGATGTCCAGCACCACCGCCTCGACGGTGTCGCCCACGGCCACGACCTTGGACGGGTGCTTCACGCGGCGGGTCCAGGACATCTCCGAGATGTGGACCAGACCTTCGATGCCCTGCTCCAGCTCGATGAACGCGCCGTAGTCCTTCAGCGAGACGACCTTGCCGCGCACCACGGTGCCGGGCGGGTACTTCTCCTGCGCGTGCGTCCAGGGATCCTCGCTGATCTGCTTGAGGCCCAGCGAGACCCGCTCGGTGTCGGCGTTGAACTTCAGCACCTTGACGCGGACGTGGTCACCGACCTGGAACAGCTCGGAGGGGTGCGTGACCCGACCCCACGACATGTCCGTGATGTGCAGCAGGCCGTCGATGCCGCCGAGATCGATGAAGGCGCCGTACTCGGTGAGGTTCTTGACGATACCCTCGACGATCTGGCCTTCCTTCAGCTTCTCCAGCGTCTGCTCTTTGAGCTCGGCGCGCTCCTTCTCGAGCAGCACCCGGCGCGACAGCACGATGTTGCCGCGCTTCTTGTTGAACTTGATGACCTTGAAGCGGTGGCTCTTGCCGATGAAGGCGTCCAGGTTGCGCACCGGCCGCAGGTCGACCTGCGACCCGGGCAAGAAGGCCTTCACGCCGCCGCGGATGGTGACCGAGAGGCCGCCCTTGACCCGCGTGCTGATGGTCCCTTCGATCAACTCGTCGCGCTCGCAGGCGCCGGAGATCTCGTCCCAGACCTTCAGACGATCGGCCTTCTCCTTGGAGAGAATGCACAGACCGTTTTCGTCCTCGCGGCTCTCCAGGAAGACGTCGATGACGTCGCCCGCCTTGACGCCGACGGTGCCGTCGGCCTGAGTGAACTCGTAAAGCGGGATCGTCCCTTCCGACTTGTATCCGATATCAACGACGACGTGGTCCTTGGCAACCTGAATGACCGTCCCCTTGACGATGTCTCCTTCTTTGACGTCCTCGTGTTTGAGCGACTCTTCAAAGAGGGCGGCGAAGCTCTCCTCCGACCCGGGGTTGCTGGTGTGACTCGTCGTTGAAACCATGCGTGATCCTCTGTTCTCTCGGCTCGGACGGAGCCTCGTTCCCTGAACGTCGCCCCGTCTTCGTGAATTCGGGGTATGCGGGCGAGCGGCGCTCGCTCTTATTTAGGGGTGTGGGTTTTGAGTTTTCGCGCACCCCAACCATTTGGGAGGCGAAGGGGGCGATACTTAGCGCCGTCATGGCACAATGTCAATGACTACCAGCGTTAGGACGGCGCTGCATTTGCCGATAAAAATGGCGGCAAATCACCCGCGCTGGCCGGGCGGGATGTATTCGACCTCGACGGGCCGCGCCGCCGCCGGCTGCGTTGCCGACGGAGACAGCAGGCGCACGATCCCCAGGCCGCCCAGAAAGCCGCCCACGTGGGCCATCCAGGCCACGCCCGAGCCGGCGCCGATGAAGAATTGCCCGATGAACCACAGCCCCAGGAACAACCAGGCCGGAACATGGAGGAAGTTCCAGAACAGCGGGATCACCGCAAAGGTCAGCACCTTGGCCCGCGGATAGAGAAGGACATACGCGCCCAGCACGCCCGCCACTGCCCCGGAGGCGCCAATCATCGGCGCCGTCGAGGCCGGGATGGTGAAACTTTGCGCCAGGGCGCCGATGGTGCCCACCAGCAGATAAAAAAGCGCAAAGCGGATCCGCCCCAGCGCTTCTTCGACGTTGTCGCCGAAGAGCCAGAGGAACCACATGTTCCCGATGAGGTGAAGCCAACCTCCGTGCAGGAACATCGACGTGACAATGGAGCCGGGCCACGGCAACAGATTGGCGGGACCAATGTCGACGCGGTTGACGATCTCGTAAGGAATGGCGCCGGCGGCGTTGACCAGAAGCATCTGGTCGTTGAGGGCCAGGCTGCGCTGAAAAAGGAAGACGATCGCGTTGATGATGATGACAACCGCAGTCACCACAGGAAAACGTCCCCGGGGGGTCTCATCACGGATAGGAATCAGCACTGGTTGTTGAGTTTGACACGAAGAAAGCATGAGAAAAAGCAGGCGCCCATCGGGCTTCCGTCTTGACTGGGCTCCCACGCGCTCCTATAAAACCGCGTAACCAAATGCGTCTTTACAGCGGCAAGATTCCGGGGCTGGCAACCGAGCTCGTCAAGACGCTGGTCGAGGCCGGCGACATCGCGGTGACCGATCGCGCGGAGGCCGAGATGGACGTGCAGGCGGTGCTGAAAGAGTACCTGCGCCTGGATCGCGAGATCACCGAGAAGGCCAAGGACATGCTGCAGAAGCGCAACCTCCCCTACGAGCACTTCGGGAAGATCAAGCGCACGCTGGCCGGCGAGAAGGCCTTCGGTCTGGGCGAAGACGGCCTGGAATGGATGACCACGCAGATGATCGAGTCGTTCATGCAGTCGCCGCACGTCGAGGAGATCTTCGCCGAGGACAACGTCATGCGCCGCCGCATGTCCGACATCCTGAAGAAGAACATGCTGGTCGACGAGGAGCTGGACGAGGAAGTCCGCCGCCGCATCAAGAACCTCCAGGAGGGCACGTCCACCTGGGAGATCGAGTACGGGAAGATGCTAGAGCAGATCAAACGCAACCGCGGGTTAGACCAGTAGGGTTCGCGTCTCGGTTGAACGACGGCCGACGATCCCTTCGGGAACTTCGGGACCTGCACGCCCTCCACCCCACCCGCGCTTCGCGCGCCCTCGCCGGGCCGCTGGCTATGCCGAGGCTGCGCTTCCGCTCCTCAAGTACAGTAGTACGTTCCGGTGCGGTTCTCGCCTCGGCTACGCCAGCGACCCGGCTTGTCGGCCGGGGCTCGAAGCGGCGTCCCCGGAGCGGATCGGACCGTGAGGATTCGTCGCTAGCGAGGGTTGCGGGGCGGTGTGGGCTCTCGCCTTGGGGAGCGGCGGCGGGGATCGATGTCGGAGATCGGTTTCTGTTGCGGCGGCCTCGCAGCTGGCTGCGGCGGCGCGGGGCGTGTGGCCTGTGCCGTTATCGGCGATGGCTGGGGGGAGGCGGCGCGGTCGCGGGTCAGGGACATCAGGGTGCGGACCAGCTTGTCGATGCCGGCGGCGACGTCGCGCAGGCGGGCGTCTTCGTACATGAAGGCAGGCGTGGAGATGACCTTGTTCTTTTGATCGATCACCAGGTCGTTGGCCGTGCAGGGGCGCACGTCGGCGCCCATGACGGCGGCGTGGCGCGCGGGGACGGTTCCGCGCGGGCCCAGCGTGATGCGCACGCCGGCGATCGGTCCCAGGATGCGCGCGGCCAGCAGCGGCGCCAGGCAGATGAAACCCATCGGCTTGTGCACGGGCAGGCAGCCGCGCAGCAGGCGCGCGACGTCCGGATTCACCTCGCAGACCTCGCCTTTTTCGGCCCAGTTCGACAGGTTGAGCCCGACGCCTTCACCGCCGGGGAAGATCAGCGCGTCGACATCGCGAACGTCCAGGTCTGACAGCGGGCGGATGCCGAAGCGGGCGATGCGCGCCGCCTCGACCAGCGCGCGCCGCCTTGGCTCGCCGGTGTTGCGCTCGCCGTTCAGATGATCGACGACCCGGGGTTGCACGACGTCAGGCGCGGCGCAGATGATCTCGGCGCCGGCGCGGTCCAGGCTGACCATGGTCAGCGCCGCCTCGTGAATCTCGCTGCCATCGCGATGCCCACACCCTGACAGGATCACGCCCACGCGCTTAGCCATGTGCCTCTCGGTTTAGCATCACCAGGGCTGCTCGGGGAAATGCCCGGACAAGATCGCGCCCCGCGCCCGACGCGCCAGGTCCAGGTAGTGCTGCAGATTGTGCACGGTGGCCAGGCGGTAATACAGCAGCTCCCTGGCGTGAAACAGATGCGACAGATAGGCGCGGCTGTAACGCCGACAGCATTCGCAGGGGCAGCCTTCCTCGACGGGGCGGGCGTCGTCGCGGTGCTGGGCGTTGGCGATGTTGAGGCGGGCCCCGCGGACGAAAAGCTGGCCGTTGCGCGCGTTGCGCGTCGGCATCACGCAGTCGAACATGTCGATCCCGGCGGCGATCCCCTTCCAGATGTCGATCGGTGTGCCCACGCCCATCAGGTAGCGCGGACGATCGGCGGGCATCTCCGGAGCGAGCTGGGCCACCACGTCGTGCATGACGGGCGGTGGTTCGCCGACGCCCAGACCACCCAGGGCCAGGCCGTCGAACGGCAGCGCGCCCAGCTCGGCCAGGTGCTCGCGGCGCAGGGTGAGGTCAATGCCGCCCTGGACGATCCCGAAGCGCAGCTGGCCCGGTGCCGCCGTCGTGGCCAGGCAGCGGCCTGCCCAGCGCGTGGTGCGGGTCATGGCGGCGCGGATGATCGCCTCCGGCGCGTCGGCGGGCGGGCACTCGTCAAAGGCCATGGCGATGTCACTGCCCAGCGCCGCCTGGATCTCCATGGCCCGTTCCGGGGTCAGGCGTTGTGGCGAACCGTCCAGGTGCGAACGAAACGTCACGCCGTCGTCGTCGATCTCGCGCCGCTCGCGCAGGCTGAAGACCTGAAAGCCACCCGAATCGGTGAGGATGGCGCGCGGCCAGCTCATGAACTTGTGCAGTCCGCCGAGGGCGCGAATGCGCTCCGCGCCCGGGCGGAGCGCCAGGTGATAGGTGTTGCCCAGAATGATCTGCGGGCCCAGCGCCTCCAGATCGCCGGCGGACAGCGCCTTCACGCTGGCCTGCGTGCCCACCGGCATGAATACCGGCGTCTCGATGTCGCCGTGCGCGGTTCGCAGGCGGCCCGCCCGCGCCTG
>DATLVT010000321.1:0-11588 GCA_035577105.1 Polyangia bacterium | reverse complement strand
GAAGCGGACCCGGCGTCGGGCGCCGGCTTGCCGCGCGCCGGGGTCGTACCGGGTTCCTTGGCGGGCTTTTCCTTGCCCGGTTTTTCGCCGGAGGGTCTGGCGCGCTCGAGGGACGGAGGCGTGGGCGCGTCGTCTTCCCGGCTCTCGGCGGCGCGTGCCTTCGTGGCGGCCTTGTGCTCGCGGACCTTCTTGCGCCGCTCTTGCTTCTGCTCGTCCTCGACGTTGACGCCTTCGATGTGGAAGATGACGCGCCGGTTCTTGGCCCGTCCCCACGGCGTCTCGTTCGACGCCCAGGGCACCTTCTCGCCATGGCCGATGGCGGCCAGGCGCTTGCGATCGACGCCCTTGTTGACCAGGAACTCGACCACCGATTGCGCGCGCAGCTGTGACAGCTTCTGGTTCCATTCTTCGGGGCCGGTGTCGTCGGTGTGTCCCTCGACAGCGCAGCGGCCGATCTCCGGGTGCGCCTTCAGCGTCGAGGCCACCTGACCCAGGATGTTGTAGAAGGCGTGGCGCACGCGGGCTCGATCGGTGTCGAAGAAGATGGGACGCAACGTCTCCAGCTCCTCGCGTCCGATCTTGACCTCGCCCTGGCCCTTGTCCGGGCAACCGTCCTCGTCGTCCTTGCCGTTGATGGTCTCGGGCTCGTTGGGGCACTTGTCGTCGACGTCGGGGATGCCGTCCTTGTCGTTGTCCGGATCGGGGCAGCCGTCCTCGTCCTCGAAGCCATCCTTGTCCTCGGGCTCGTCGGGGCATTCATCGTCGTCGTCGAGGATTCCGTCCTTGTCGCGATCGGAGGGACCGGGGACCTCGTCGGGGCAACCGTCCTCGTCCTGGAATCCGTTGTACGTCTCCGGTTTGTCCGGACACTTGTCGCTGACGTCGGGGATCTTGTCCTTATCGTTGTCCGGATCGGGACAGCCGTCCTTGTCCTCGAAGCCGTCCTTGTCCTCCGGCTCGTTCGGACACTTGTCGTCGCGATCGAGGATGCCGTCCTTGTCGTTGTCCGGATCGGGACAGCCGTCGTTGTCCTCGAAGCCGTCCTTGTCCTCCGGCTCGTTCGGGCACCTGTCCACGTTGTCGGGGATGCCGTCGTGGTCGGCGTCGTGGGGCGCGTCGGACCAGGCGATGGAAAAAACGGCGCGGGCGACCGGCGAGCCGTAACCAGCCTGCAGGCCCGGACCGGCGGCGGCGGTCAACTCCACCTGGCCCATCTCCTGGCGCAGGCCGACCAGCGCCTCCACGGGCGTCTCCTTGGCGCTGCCGAAGGGACTGCCGGCGGACGCCGCTCCCGCCAGCTCGACCAGAGCGTGGGTGCTGGGCAGCAGGCGAACGCCGGCCGCGGCGCCGAAGGTCACCTGGTTGCCGATGGGGACGTCATACAAGCGATCGGCGCCGCGCAGGCGAAAGCCGCCGCCGCCTGCCACGCTCCAGCGTTCCTTGCCATAGCTGGCGAACAACCGTGCTTCGCCGCCGACGCTGGTTTCTCGAATCAGCGCACCACCGATGCCGGTGGGGATCGACGCCACCACCGACGCGCCCAGGCCGAACCCGGTCTCGCCGCTGCCGTAGAGGCGCGCCTTGACGCCGACGCGCGGGTTGCTGATGCCCAGCAGCCCCGGCCCGCTGGTCCCCGGCGTGGCCTCGCCGGTTTGAAGGACAACGATGGGCAGCGCGGCCCCCAGCTCCAGGCGTCCGAAGAGGCCGACGCTGGCGGCCAGATCGGCGCCGACGGCGTGGCGCACGAGATCGTACGTGGTCTTGCGCATCGTCTGGATGGACGGCGAGACGTCGGTCAGCACCAGCGGCTTGTAGGCGTAATCGACGTCCAGCGCGAAGTGTGCCTTCCAGGCCGGCAGCACCTCGGGCGCGTCGACGCGCAGATAGCGGTGGTAAAACGGCGGCGGCTGGTACTGCTGGATGTCGATGTTGCCTGGGCTCTGCGCGCGGCTGATTGCCGGCGTCAGCGTGGCTGCGAGCCACGGTAGCAGTACCAGGATGTATCGTTGATGCACGGGGCGGACCGATGACCGTAACAGGTTTTGGAGGGCGTCGGAACAGAGCGCGTCAATCAGTCTTTCGACGCTGACGGCGGTGCGCTTGAGTGAAATGTCGTGCGCATCTGCCAGCGACGGCATGGGCAAATTTTGCCCACCGGAAATCGGCCCCGCGGCTTTCGCTTGACTCTGCCGGAGCCCGCACTAAGGTACGCGAATTCACTTGCAGAATTCAGGCACGTAGCTCAGTGGAAGAGCACTACCTTGACACGGTAGGGGTCGGCGGTTCAATCCCGCCCGTGCCTATTACCTTATTCATGCTCCCTTCGCCCCCCTCGCTGCCCGTGGCAAAGCCACGCTCTGCTCGCTCTTGAGTCACGAACCTGTGACGGCGTTGGGCCTTCCACCAGGCGCGGGTGCCGCGTTAGGCTGCGAGCCGTCGTGAGCGAGAGAATCATCAAACCCCGGGACAAGGGCGACGTGCCCGACGATCCGTTGTCGCGGATGCGGCATTCCGCGTCGCATGTCATGGCGGACGCCGTCCGGCGGCTGCGGCCGAACGCCAAGGTGGCCATCGGGCCCTCGATCGACACCGGGTTCTATTACGACTTCGACACCGAGCCGTTCGCGCCCGAGGACGCCGAGAAGATCGAAGCGGAGATGCGCAAGATCATCGCCGAGAACCTGGCGTTCGAGCGGCGCGTGGTGTCGCGTGAGGAGGCCCTGGCCCTGTTCCGGTCCCGCGGTGAAAAATACAAGGTCGAGATCATCGAATCGATTCCGCCAGGCGATGAGGTGTCGTACTTCCAGCACGGCGATTTCATCGATCTGTGCCGGGGGCCGCACGTGGAACGCACGGGCGACATCAAGGCCTTCAAGGTGATGTCGTTCGCGGGCGCCTACTGGCGCGGCGACGAGCGCAACGCCCAGCTGCAGCGCGTGTACGGCACCGCCTTCCCCACGTCGGCCGAGCTGAAGGAATTTCTCGACAAGATCGAGGAGGCCAAGCGCCGCGATCACCGCGTGCTGGGCAAGGCCCTCGATCTTTATTCGATGGACGATCTCGTCGGCCCCGGCTTCGTCCTGTGGCACCCCAAGGGTGCCTTCGTGCGCTACCAGATCGAAGACCTCATCCGGCGCGAGAACGTGCGGCGTGGTTACGAGCTGGTCTACACGCCGCACGTGGCGCGCGAGCAGCTGCTGGAGGTCTCGGGGCACCTGGCCCATTACAAGGAGAACCTGTTCGGCGGCATGGAGCTGGATGGCCAGCGGTATCTGGTCAAGCCCATGAACTGCCCCTTCCACGTGGCCATCTATCGGTCGCAGATGCGCTCCTACCGCGAGCTGCCCATTCGCTATTCCGAGCTGGGGACCGTCTATCGCTATGAACGGTCGGGCGTGCTGCACGGCCTCCTGCGCGTGCGCGGGCTGACCATGGACGACGGCCACCTGTTCGTGCGCGAGGAGCAGATCGCCGAGGAGGTGGGGAACTGCCTACGTTTCTCCCTGGAGATGCTCAAGCTGTTCGGCTTCGAGAACTTCCAGCTGTACCTGGCCACGCGCCCGGAGAGCTTCATGGGCGAGCCCGCAGTCTGGGATCAAGCCGAGGCGTCGCTGCGGGCGCTCCTGGAAGCCACGGGACGACCATTCGAGGTCGACGAAGGGGGTGGGGCCTTTTACGGACCCAAGATCGACCTCAAGATTAAGGACGCCTTGGGGCGCGACTGGCAATGCTCGACGTTTCAGCTGGACTTCCAGATTCCCCAGAGGTTCGCCCTGGAGTACGTCGCTCAGGATGGGACACGCAAGCAGCCGGTGATGATCCACCGCGCGCTCCTTGGGTCGATGGAACGATTCATCGCCGTGCTGATCGAACACCACGCCGGGGCCTTTCCGCTCTGGCTGGCGCCGGTGCAGGCGCGCGTGCTGTCGGTCAGCGAAAAAGCGGAGGCCTACGCCAACGAGGTGGTGGCCAGCTTGCGCGGGGCCGGCCTGCGCGCCGAGGCTGACGTCGGGGCCGAGAAGCTCGGTTCGAAAATCCGGAAGGCTCAGCTAGAAAAGATCCCCTATATGGTCGTGGTAGGGGAAAAGGATATGGCCGCTCGCGTGGTATCGCCGCGCACGCGAGAGGGGCAGCAGCAGCCGCCGACGCCGCTGGACGAATTCGTCCGACGGCTGGCGACAGAATCTGCCCAACCACCGATCAGCAGCGGCTAACCAGCAGGAGGAAAGAACATCGCAAGGCCATCATTTCAAGCTCCCTCAAGCGCTGCGGACAACTATCGCGTCGGACGCCGCATTCGCGTTCCGGAGGTGCGAGTCATCGCCGCTGACGGAGGTCAGGTCGGCATCATCCCGACGCACGAAGCGTTGCGGATGGCAGAGGAGCAGGGGCTGGAGCTGGTCGAGGTCAACCCTCGCGCAGTGCCACCTGTCTGCAAAATCATGGACTTTGGCAAGTTCAAGTACGAGACGTCCAAGAAGGAAAAGGCGTCCCGCAAGCACCAGTCCACGATCGTCCTCAAAGAGATCAAGCTGCGCCCCAAGACGGACGAGCATGACTTTGATTTCAAGGTCAAACACATCCGGCGCTTTCTGGGCGAGGGCAACAAGTGCAAGCTGGTCATCGTCTTTCGTGGCCGCGAGATCGTCCACCCCGAGATGGGGCAGGCGATGCTGGATCAGGTGCTGCGCGCGGTGACCGACATCGCCATGGTTGAGCAGCGGGCCCTGATGGAAGGGCGCCGCATGGTCATGACCATCGGCCCGCGCGGTGGCGTCATCAAGCCCCCGATCGGAGCGCCCGGCGCGCCAGGCGCGACGCCGACCGGTCCCGGCGCACCGGCGGTGACCGGTGCAGCGCCCGGCGCCGCCGCCTCGCCAGACGCCGTCTCGCCCACACCCGGACCGGCGTCGGTGCCAGTGACAGCGACGGCGCCCGTCGCACCGCTGCCGGCAGCGGCCGCCAGCGCTTCCCAGACCAAGGCCGCCGAACCCAAGTCATAGAGCGACGCGAACGCCTGCCAGACCGTCGACAGATGGGGACACCACGGCATCATCGGATTCCCGGGGCGTCCTCTGACCTCGCGGCCAACCGGCGGAACCTGTTCGTGGTCGGGGTCGTCTCCGTCGCGGCCGGTGTGCTGAGCAGCGCCTGCCAGCGGCAGGGATGTCTGGGCGGTGACGACGGCGCCTGCCTGCCGCCCGCCGCCTGCCCGGCGCTTACCTACAGCTGTTCTGCGGGCGGCGAGAGCTTGCGCGCGGAGCGGTTCGCCGATCCCGGCAGCGTCCAGCGCAGCCTGGGCTCGAAGGCGCAGGCGGCGGCCGGCGATTTCCTGCTGCAAAACGACCGGGTGCGCGTCGTGCTGGACGCGCCCGATCATCCGCAAGGCCTGGCCCCCTCGGGCGGCAGCATCATCGACATGGGCGCCATCGGCGCCGACATGTCCAGCGGCGATCAGGTCAACGGCTTCTACCAGGCGGCCGGCGTGCTTCCGCGCGACGCCGTTCACTATTATTCGGCGGCGCTGATCGATCAGCGTTCGCCCGCGCCGGGCGGACAGTCATTCGTGGCGGTGATCTTCCGCGGACACCTGGAAGGGGACAGCCGCGTCACCGTAGTCACCCGTTACGAGCTGCGCCCCTGCGAGCCGGGCGTGCGCGTGCGCAGCGACCTTTACAACGGCGCCCCCGATCCGAACACGCTGTTCATGGCCGACGGTCTTTTCTGGGGCGACAACACCATGCTGCCCTTCGTCCCCATCCGCGGCCACGGCTTTCGCCTGCCCGATCTCGATCTCCTGAAGCTGTGGGAGGCCTGGCGGCAATGGCCGTTCGTGGCGGCGCGGTCGCAGGCGGCCCCCGACCTCAGCTACGCCGTGGTCCCCTGCAACCACGCGGAGGGCGCCGGTTTCAATCAGACCACGCTCAGCGCGGCCGGCGTGCCGCTGCATCCGACCTTGTCAGGCGACGGCATCAACTATGAACGCTTCGTGATCGCCGCCGAGGGCCCGGGGCTGGCGCCGGCCGTCAGCGAGGCGCTGACGGCGCGCGCCCAGCTCGGTCACGACGCCGCTCCGATCACTCTGACCGGCCGCGTGCTGGCCAGCGGCGCGCCGATCGCGGGCAAGGAAGGGCGCGCCGGCTCGCTGCTGTTCTACGAGCCGGCGCCCGGCCCCGATCCCGATCTTGAAGCCGGCCGCACCCCCTGGACCGAGGCCATTCCCGACGCCGACGGCCGGTTCACGGTGATGCTGCCGCGCCAGCGCAGTTACCGCATCCAGCCTTTTGCCTTCGGACGCCCCTCCGGCCCGGCTGCCTCGATCGTCGTCGGCGACGACGATCTGGACGCTGGCGACATCTCCCTCGCGCCGGCGGCGCGGCTGGTGGTGCGGGTGGAGGGGGACGCCGGCGCGCGCGCTCGCTTCGCCGAGGTGGTGTTGATCCCCGTCGACCGCCCGCCCATCGCCTCCGACGCCTTGCCCAGCCTCTACGGAATCTTTCCCGGCTGCCTGCCCATGCTGGGCCCGCCGCATGGGGGCTCGCCGGCCTGCAACCGAGCGCTGATCGTCGACGGGCAAGCCGACCTGCTGGTTCCCCCGGGCCACTACTTCGTCTACGCCACGCGCGGACCGTTCGCCACGCTGGACCGCAGCGAGATCACCTTGGCCGCCGGCGATCAGTCCATCCTGACGCTGACCTCGCGCAAGATCGCCGGCCTGGTGCCGGACGGCGTCGTCTCGGGCGATTTTCATGTGCACGGCAGCGGCAGCTACGATTCGCAGATCCCCGACCAGGATCGCGTCATCAGCTTTCTCAGCTCCGACGTGAACGTGATCGTGGCCAGCGATCACGACGTCGTGTCGACCTACGCCGATACGCTGGCCCAGCTGGGCATGCCCGAAGGCCTCACGGTGATCCCGGGCGTGGAGACCACCCCCAACATCCTCTGGTTCACGGTCCCCGGTGAGTCGTTCCCCAAGACCGTCGGCCATTTCAATTTCTGGCCGCTGATCTACGCGCCGCAGACGCCCCGCAACGGCGCGCCCTGGGACGAGCTGCGCGAGCCCGGCGCGATGATGGACGCCATGGAAACCCTGTACAGCCAGCCGACGGCAGCGATCCGACAGCTGAACCATCCGGCGGCCCAGACCAAGCTGGGGCGCGATCAGGGCTTTCTGCACATGATCCAGTACGACCCGCGCACGCCGGTGATCCCCGGGGCCAGCTTTGCCGCCGACGTGCTGCTGCGGCGTCCGGCGGGCGGCCGCCGCAACATTGACTGGGACGTGCAAGAGGTGATGACCGGCGCCTCGCGCCGCGATTGGTTGCGCTATCGCGCGCTGTGGTTCTCGTTGCTGTCGCAGGGATTCCTGCGGGCCGGCGCCGCCAACAGCGACAGCCACTCACTGAGCCTGGAACGCGTCGGCTACCCGCGGAACCTGATCTTCGGTGGCCACGATCCGTCGATGCTGGATCTCGACGCCTTCGACGCCGACGTGCGGGCCGGCCACATGGTGGGCAGCAATGGGCCCGTTCTGGCGGTGACCATCGATGATGCCGCCGGGCAGCCGCACGGTCCTGGCCTGGACCCTCTCGTTCCTGGCGCCAGCAGTCAGCTCACCATCGAGGTCGCCGCCGCCCCCTGGATTCCGGTGACGCAGGTGCGGATCTTCGTGAACGGCCGGCAGGCCAAGGCGATCGACGTGTCGGGATCATTCACCGGGCTGGATCATTTTGGCGCGGTGGTCGGTCGCTCGCGCGTCGTCGTGCGCCTGGCCGACGTTCTGACCGGGGTGGGCGGAGATGCCTGGATCGTGGTGGAGGCGGGCCTGAACCAGGACCTCCCGCCGGACAACGAGGACGACGAGGCGGACGGCCTGCCCGATCTGCCTGACGCCGACGTGCCTGTTCGTCCGCGCAACGCGAGCGATCCGCGGTTCGACATGGAGGCCATCGCGCCGGGCGTGTGGCCGACCGCCTTCACCAATCCGTTCCTGCTCAACATCGACGGCGGGGCGTGGACGGCGCCTGGGCTGCCGAGATGAACCGGACCGCGCTGGCGCAGGCGGGGCTGGTCGCGCTGATGCTGGCCGCGACAGGGTCAGCGGCGGCGCTGGCCGCCGAGACACCTTGTCCCGACGCCGCCACCCAGCGCGTCGATCCCCGCGGGGCCGGCCCGCTGCCGGGCGGCGCAGGGCCCGCCGACTTTGGAGAGGTCCCCGAGGCCTGTCCCGGGCGGGATGTTCTGGCGCGCCTGCGCGGAACGTTGCTGGTGGCCAGCGGCTATCCCGACTACTACGGCAACGTGAATGCCGGCGCGATGCTCCGCCTGCGCTATCCGCTTTCGCCGCGCGTCTGGCTGTCGGTCGGCCTGGACGTCGTGACGTTTCGGTACGTCGCCAACGCCGTGGTCCGATCGCACGCCTTTGATCTTGGTCCTCCCACCGTCGGGATCTATCGCGGCTTCACTCCCGGGGCGGGGCGCGGCGCGCTGGCGATCTACGCGCGCCTGCTGCTGCCGATCGATACGGCGCGCATCAATGGCGTCGTCGTGGGCGGCGAGCTGGGGGCCAGTTACTGGCGGCCGCTGCGCAGCCGATTTTCCGTGCAGGGCGGGGTGGCGGTTCCGCTCCCCGTCACCGTCATCGACGGCCAGGTTCACGGCGCGCTGCGGCCCGGCGTGCTGGTGGAAGGCGTGTGGCACGCCGGCCGGGGCGTGGCCTTTACCCTGGGTGCCGCCGGGCGCACCGAAGCAACGCCCGAGCCCGCTCTGCTGAACCTGTCGGCCCGGGCGGCGATCCGGCTCTTGCTGAAGCGCGGGATGAACGCGGCCCTGGCCGCCGAGCTCCCCTTTGCCGGGAGCGACCGCACCGACGCCGTGGTATCGCTTTTCGTGGGCTGGACGCCTGCCGCCCGCCCGGCGCCCCCGCCGTCCCCACCCGGCGTCGCCGCGGCAGAAATGTCCGGCGATTTTGCTGCGGTAAGGGGCTTGCCTTGATACCCGAACTCGTTATACTCCCGCGCTCCCATGCCGAAGATTAAGATGAAGTCGAACAGCAGCGCGAAGAAGCGCTTCAAGCTGACGGCCAATGGTCGGGTGAAACGCAAGAAGGCCTACTTGCGTCACAACCTGTCGTCAAAGTCGTCGAAAGCCAAGCGGGGACTCCGCGCTGGCGCATATGTCAGCAAGACCCAGGAGCATCAGATCAAGGCCATGCTCCCGTACGCCTAAAGGAACGGATTCATGCCTCGCGCAAAAGGTGGATACAAGTCGCGGCAACGCCGGAACCGGATTCGCAAACATGCGAAAGGGTACCGCGGCGGCCGCTCCAAGCTCTGGAAAGCAGCTATTGAGGCCGTCCACCACGCGTGGCGGTATGCGTTCTTTCATCGCCGCAAGCGCAAGCCGGCGTTTCGCGGCCTGTGGATCGTCCGCATCAACGCCGTGGCCCGCGAGAACGGGATCTCCTACTCGCGCCTGATCGCCGCGCTGGACAAGGCGAACATCGCCCTCGACCGGAAGATCCTGGCCGACCTGGCCATCAGCGATCCGGCGGCATTCAAGAAGGTCGTCGAGACGGCACGCGCCGCGGCCTAGGCCGCACCGCTGCCGTCGACCCCGGCTGACCAAGGGCCTGCCATGCCCAGCGAAGGTGCATCGCGGATCGTCGCCGACCTCCAGCGTCTCAGCGCCGAATTCGCCGCCGAGATCGAAGGTCTGGCCAGCGAGCAAGAGATCCGGGCGGTCCAGGCCCGCTATCTCGGCAAGAAGGGCAAGGCCTCCGAGCTGATGAAGACCCTGGGGCGCTTGCCGCCCGAGGATCGGCCGGCGGTGGGCGAAGCGGCCAACCGCACCAAGGCCCAGATCGAAGCGGCCGTGGCCGGGCGACTGGGGGCGCTGGACCAGGTGGCGCTGTCGGCCGACCTGGCCCGCGCCGTGGACGTCACGCTGCCGGCGCGCGGGCAGCCGCTGGGAACGCTGCACCCGCTGACCCTGGTGCGCCAGGAGATCGAGCAGATCTTCCTCGGCCTGGGCTTCGAGGTGCGCACCGGTCCCTGGATCGAGACCGAGTGGAACAACTTTGACGCCCTGAACACGCCGGCCGACCACCCCGCGCGCGACATGCAGGACACGTTCTTTGTCGAGGGCGGGCGCATCCTGCGTTCGCACACCTCGCCGGTGCAGATCCGCACCATGCTGGCCGGCCCGCCGCCCGTGAAGATCATCGCGCCAGGCAACGTCTTTCGCCGCGACGACGACGCCACTCACACGCCCATGTTCTCTCAGGTCGAGGGTTTGCTGGTCGACAGGGACGTCTCCTTCGCCGACCTCAAGGGGACTTTGCTGCATTTCGTGCAGCGGTTCTTCGGGCCCTCGCTGGGCGTGCGTCTGCGGCCCAGCTACTTCCCGTTCACCGAACCGTCCGCCGAGGTCGACGCCGCCTGCTATCTGTGCGAGGGCTCGGGGCAGTCCGCAGGGCGCGCCTGCCGCCTGTGCAAGGGCAGCGGCTGGGTCGAGATCGGCGGGTCGGGCATGGTCCACCCCAACGTCTTTCGCGCCGTCGGATACGACCCGGCCGTGGTGTCGGGGTTCGCCTTCGGAATGGGCTTCTCGCGCATGGCCATGCTGAAGTATGGCGTCGACGATCTGCGGGTGTTTTACGAAAATGACGTCCGCTTTCTCCGGCAATGTCGGTGAGATGAGCCTGCCTTCATGAAGATTTCCTTCAACTGGCTGCGCGAGCTGTGCGACCTGCCCCCCGGGGTGACCGCCGATTCCGTGGCGCAGGCGCTGACGCTGGCTGGCCTGGAGGTGGAATCGATCGAGCGTCGCGGGCGCGACATCCGCGGCGTGGTGGTGGCCGACGTGCGCGGCAAGCGTCCGCACCCCACGGCCGACAAGCTGTCGATCGTTCGCCTGTCGGCCGGCGCCGTCGAGGAGGACGTGGTCTGCGGCGCGCCCAACGTTCCGGCGGCCGGCGGCAAGGTGGCGTGGGCGGCGCCGGGCGCGGCGTTGCCCGGCGGACGCACCCTGGACCGGCGCGAGATCCGCGGCGTCATGTCGCCGGGGATGATCTGCAGCGAGGTCGAGCTGGGCATCGGCGAGGGCGCCGACGGCATCGTCATCCTGCCGCAAGAGCTGCCGGCGGGCGCCGACCTGGCCAGCGCCATTGGCGTGCTGGACGAGGTGCTGGAGGTGAACGTCACGCCCAATCGTCCCGATGCCTTGTCGCACGCCGGGATCGCTCGCGAGGTGGCCGGGCTCTTCGGCACGCGCTGGGCGCTGCCGCCGGCGGACCAGGTCCCGGTCGGCCCCATCCCCCCAGGGCGCGGCGTCGACGTGGAGATTCGCGATCCGGCCGCCTGCCCGCGCTACCTGGCCCGCCTTGTCACCGGCCTGCGCATCGCCCCCAGCCCGTTGGCCATGCGCGTACGGTTGGCGGCGTGCGGGGTGCGGGCCATCTCCAACGTCGTCGACGTGACCAACTACGTGATGCTGGAGACCGGCCACCCGCTGCACGCGTTCGACCTGGGCAAAATAAGCAGCGGTGCCAGCGGCGGCATCACCGTTCGTCGGGCGGCCCGCGG
>DATLVT010000320.1:0-3417 GCA_035577105.1 Polyangia bacterium | reverse complement strand
CCCGGACTTGGTCCCCAAGGGAAAGAAACGGGGGTCGGCGGCGTACATCGGGATCCCCAGCTCGATGGCGAGGTCCCGCTCGAGTGGAGTGGTGTTGTACGGCACCAGGTGCGACCGCAAGGGGTTCGGCACGAGCGACCGGATCAGGGACAGCAGGCGCGGGCGTTCGAGGAGCTTTTCACTGTGCGGCCGGGGCGATGCGTCGCTAACCGAGATGAGGGACAGTCGCGCGCGGGCGTGGCTAGGTATCACACCTGTGAGCAACGCGAGGTAGTACTCAACGATCTGGGGGGCGATCGGCATGGAGGTCACATAGATCATGCGCAGTCGAGGGTGCCTCAAGAGCAGCAGGAGAACAAGGAACCGCTCCTCGTACGCTTGCTGTAGGGAGCCACTTCGCTCGCCAACGCGATCCACGCTGACTGAGGGAATGACAACGACGGACTCGCCCTCCTCGTTGCGTCGCATGATCTCCCAGACGCCGCGCATTCTCTCTTGGAGGCGGTCGAAGCGTTCGTTGCGTTCCTCGTCGCTGAGTTCTGCCAGCCTTAGCCCTCGCGTCGTCCCGGTAGTCATGAGGTGACCCTTGCAGAGTCGAGTCCAGAAACCTCGAAGGTGCGGATCGGCCGGGAGAAGCCACGCAACGATAGCTCGCCGATCAGCCGGCTCACCACGAGCTCCTCGGCTGCCGCGTTCACGCGCTGGGTAATGAGGATCTGCCAGGGCGCCGCCTCGGCGCAGAGGCGTGCTGCCAGGTTGGAAACGCTCCCGATCGAAGCGTAATCGAAGCGGCCGGCATAGCCTATCCGTCCGAGTGTGGCATAGCCCTGGGCGATGCCCACCCCGAGGGCCAGCTCATAACCGCGGCGCTGCCACCTGTCTGCCAGTTCCTGCACCCGCTGGCGCATCGCCAGCGACATCCGGACAGACCGCAACGGCGCGTCGTCGCACGGGAGGGGATCGTTGAAAAAGACCACGAGTCCATCACCGGCGAAATGCTCCAAAGTCCCCTCGAAGCGGGCTATGAGGTCGCCCAGGGCGCCGTGATACTCCCCGAGGATCTCCCAGACATCCTCGGGTTCAGCCGTCTCGGCGAAGGCGGTGAAGCCACGCAGGTCACAGCACACCACCGTGATCTCGCGGCGGTGCGGGTTGAGGAAAGACTCATCGCCTGAGCTGATGATGAGGTCGGCCAGCTGTGCCGGAAGGAACCGGCGCAGCCGGCCCACGCGTTCCAGTTGCTCGACCTGGTCCTGGACGCGCTGCTCGAGCTCACCATTCCAGCGAGCCAGCTCGGCGGCCTGATGTTCGATCGTGTCGTGGTACCGCTTGACCCGGACCAGGGAGCGCACCCGGGCCAGCAACTCGGCCTGGTCGAAAGGCTTGTTGACGAAGTCGTCGGCGCCGGACTCGATGGCGCGGATCTTCTCCTGTTCTCCGCTCGCAGTGATCATGATCACCGGCAGGAAAGCCGTCCCTGGATCTTCGCGGATTCGGCGGCAGACCTCATACCCATCCATTCCGGGCATCAAGATGTCCAGCAGAACGACATCTGGGTGCTCCTTGCTCAGCACGTCCAGAGCTTCCTCTCCGGAGGACGCCTTAGCCACCCGGAATCCCTTTGGCGACAGCACCGCCTCAAGCAGGCGGACGTTCTGCGCCAGATCGTCCACGACGAGTACGAGCGGGTCTGATGTCACTCAGTCCCCACCTCCCCACCTGAGAGGAATCTGCGAACCTGATCGGGGAATGCACGGACACTGATCGGCTTCTCTACGTACCCGTTGAAGCCGGCATCCAAGGCCCGTTCCCGATCCTGCTTCATTGCCTGGGCCGTTACCGCGACCACGGGTATGTCCGCTGTCCGCGAGCTCTCGCGCAGCTGGCGAAGAGCCTCCATGCCGTCGATACCGGGCAGTTGGAGATCCATGAGAACGAGATCGGGAGGCTCGCTGACCGCCGAGGTGATGCCGTCCTCGGCCGTCCGGGCCACCCGCACGTCGTAGCCTGCGTACTCAAGCACGTCTCGCAGCAGCTTGAGATTCCGCTCGTTGTCCTCCACGACCAGGATCACGTAGGTCATCCCGACTCCGATGCCGGGGACTGGCGACTTGTGCTCGCCCAGCGGAGCAATCCCGCGAGGCCCGACAGATCGAACTCCGTCTTGCGCGCTACATACGTGATTCGCCCCTGCAGCCGCTCCTTGTCCTGCTGGGTCATTGACTTGGACGTGAGGATGACCACGGGGACGGATTTCGTGTCGGGGTCTGATCGCAGAGCCTCCACGACTTCGAAGCCATCCATACCGGGCATGAGAAGGTCCAGCAGAACGGCGGAGGGTTGCCGTTCCCGGATCAGTGCCAGCCCTTCCTGGCCCGTGGCTGCGCCCAGCACGGTCCATCCCTCGGGCTCGAGACTTGCCCGGACCAGCTCTATGGCAAGAGGATCGTCGTCAATTGCCACCACCGTGTGCTTCCGCTCAGGCATTGCCGCTGCGCGGTAGAGGGCGGCCAGCAGCTGCTCCTTGCCCACCGGCTTGACGAGGTATTCGGCGGCGCCCAGCGCGAAACCGCGGCCACGCTCATCGAGCATCGACACCACGATCACCGGTATCGCTGTCGTCCGCGGGTCTGCCTTGAGCCGGGCGAGAACCTCCCAGCCGTCGATTCCCGGCAGAAGGATGTCGAGGATGACGCCTGCAGGACTCAGCTGGCGCACCGTATCTAGGCCTTCTTCGCCGTCTCGGGCGCTGACGACGCGGGCACCCGCCGCCTCGAGATAAGCCCGCAGCAGATCGAAGGACCGCCGGTCGTCTTCTACGACGACGACAGTGGGCCCGGGGCCCGGGGCCAACTCGGTGGGGAGACCTGAATCCAGGCCGACCTGCGGGACTGACGTCAACGCCGGTTCCCCGGATCCGGCTGGCAGCGCGAACCCGAAGGTGCTGCCCTTCCCAGCTTCACTTTCGACCCAGATCCTGCCCCCGTGCAGCTCAAGGATCCGCTTGGACAGGGTGAGCCCGAGCCCGGTGCCCTCGGCCTGCCCGGGAAGCCGGGCGCCTTGCTGGAAGGAGTCGAAGATGCGCAGGCGGTCCTCGGCCGCCACGCCCGGTCCAGTGTCGGCTACCTCAACGACGAGGTCCTGATCACGTATTGAGGCGCGGACGTCTACGCGTCCGCCGTCGGGGGTGAACTTCACCGCGTTGGACAGCAGATTCAGCACGACTTGCCTGAAGCGCAGGCGATCGGCGTCAAGCACGCCGACCCCCGGATCGACCTCAAGGCTCAGGAGGATTCTCTGCTTGAGCGCTCGCTCACGTACCAGCGAGAGGCAATAGTCCAGCGATTCGCTGGCGGCGAATTCCGATCGGTTCAGGACCATCTGGCCGGCCTCGATCTTCGACAGGTCGAGAATGTC
>DATLVT010000319.1:0-3894 GCA_035577105.1 Polyangia bacterium | reverse complement strand
GTGGGCGGCAGTTCGACCGGCAGGATGTCGGCCAGCGCCGTGGCGCCATAACCGCCGCTGGCGAAGGAGAGATCGCCGCCCACCATGGCCAGGGCGCCGCCTCCTTCCACGTAATCGCGCACGCCGGCCAGGAACGGTTCGACGCCGTAAGGCGCATAGTTGAAGTTCTGGAAGATCACCAGATCGAACGACCGCAGCTGCTCCTCGAAGATCTCGTAGGTGGGGAAGGGGATCAGCGACAGCTCGTTGCGATTCCACGGTTGCTCGTCGGTCTCGGTGCGCAGGATGAAGAACGACACCAGGTCGACGTTGGGATCGCGGCGCAACATCGAACGCAAGAAACGCTGATCCCACGAGGGCCGACCGCACAGGTGCAACACGCGAATGCGGTCGCGAATCACCTTCACGGTGAAGACCTGTGCGTTGTTGCTGGCCAGCGCCTCGCCGGTCAGCACCGGCGTGGAGATCTGAAAGACGAAGTTCCCCGGGTGATCGGGCAACCAATCGAACGACACTTTTTCTTCCGAGTGCTCGCCGCGCAGAACCACGCTGCGGGTGGCCACCGGCCGCCCGTCGCGGGCCAGGGTCACGTCCACCTGGCGGTTGGGCAGGCCGTTCTGTCGAATGACCGCCTCGATGGTGACGGGCGTGCGCACGAAGGCGAACTCGTCGGCCAGCACGGCGGCCACCGACAGATCACGCAGCGACCGCTCGCCGATGCCCACGGTGTAGACCGGCGCGCCCAGCGACTCCAGGGCCGTGCGCGTGGTGGCGTCCAGCGGCCCTTCCCCGATTCGTCCCGTGTCGACGCCGTCCGACAGCATCACCACGGCGCCCAGGTCGCGCCCGGCATAGCGGGCCCGCACCTCGCTCAGCGCCTCGCCCAGGCGCGACGCCTCCGCCGCGGGGGCGGCCCGCAACGCCGAGACGGTCACCGGCGTGACCACCTCGCCAAAGCTGTAAAGGTCGACGTGGTGACCGGCCCGTTCCCATTCGGCGAACAGCGGGGCCGCCTTTTCCAGCAGCGCCGCCGCCCGTTCAAAACGCGAGGCGCCCGCCTTGGGAGGCTTGACCTCCATGGAGCGCGAAGCGTCGACCAGCACCGCCACCTGATTGGGAACGTGAACCACCTGGCGCAGATCCAGCGACGGCTCCAGCACCGCCATCAGGCAGGCCAGCACGCCCCCCGTGCGCAGCAGCAGCAGGCCCCACCACCGCCCGCGCCGCTCTTCGATCAACGACAGCGCCGACAGCGCCACCGCCATGGCCGCGACCGCGATCATCAGGGCCACGCCCGCCCGGCCCAGGTGCGGCGTGTTCCCCAGGGTGATGCGCCAGTCGTTGAACTCGCCGCCGTTCATCGCACCTGCCGCCGCGTGCGCAAGATGTAATCGATGTGCGCCTGCTCGGTCTTGTAGTCGAGGCAGAGGGCGTACATCACCAGGTTGATCCCGAAACGAAACGCCTCCTCGCGCTGCGTTTCGCCGCCCGGGATCACCTCGTGCTCCCAGCGGCCGTAACCGTCGCGGGCCAGCGCGCCGCCCAGATCATTCTGGGTATAGACCACGGCCAGGCGCCGATCGCGTTCCACGCCTTCGACGTACGGCGCGGCCAGGATGCGCCCGGGCGCACCGTGCAGGACATAGAATGACTTCCACAGCACGTGTTCACCGGCGATGCGCGCGGGCAGCTCGCCGGGCAGGGTCTGGGCCAGGAGGCGTCGCACCGATTCGTCGAACCCGCCCCCGGCGCGCCCCTCGGCCGAATCGATCAGCAGAAAGCCGCCATAGGTGATGTGGCGGCGCAGGCGAGCGATCTCTGCCTCGGGCGGCAGCGCAAAGCCGCGATCGCCGGACAGCACCAGGAACGGATGACGAAAAAGCTGCGGATCATTCAATCGCGGTTCGGCCGGATCCGACGCCGTGACCAGGCTGGTGCGCCGGACCAGTTCCCAGGCCAGCCGCCGCAACGCCGTCGGCCGCGGATCGGGCAACCCGGGCAGGTTCAGTCGGGCAAACCGAAACAGCGCGTGGTCGCCGATGGCGGCGGCGCGACGGGGAGTGCCCAGCCAGGCCGCGCCGGCCGCTGCCCCGGCCAGCGCCGCGCGCAGCATGGCCCGCCGATCGAACCGCCGGTCGAATCGCCGGTCCATGCGCCGTGCGGCGCCCCGGCTCGCCTGATTCACGCCTGGCCTTTCGCACGACGCCCGGTTTCCACTACACTGCACCGTCGATGCGCTCCCTCATGGCCGCCGTGTCGCTGGTGACGCTCCTCGGAGGTGGCGCCGTTGCACAGGCCGCCGGCCCCCCGGCCGCGCCGACTCCCGCCGCCGGCGCCGCGGCCAGCCCGGCCCCCGAGGCCGCGCCCGCGCCGCCGCCCGCGCCCGCCGCCGACGCTGCGCCACGCGCCAAGGTCTTCCCGCTTCTGCGCCGCCCCGACCTCGACCACAAGCTGCAGTTCGGGTTCGCCCTGCTGCCGGGAATCGGTTACCGCGCCATTTTCCCGTATCAGGAGAACGTCGGCTGCGGCCAGACCGACAAGCGGGTCTGCAGCGGTCGCCTGCCGTTCTTCATCGACGTGCAACCTTCGTTTGGTTTCGCCATCCACTGGGACGTCCTTGTCGATCTGCGCTTCGGAATCGAGCAAGACTTCACCCAGACGCGCCAGTTCGCCGTGGCCCCCGGGTTCCGCTACTGGGTCGACCCCGAGCTGCCGGTGAAGTTTTTCACCAGCCTTCAGGTCGCCTACGACGTCACCGCCCAGCGCAACGGTCTCCTCAAGCACAACGACGACGTCGCCTTTCGCAACTCGAACGGCATGATGTTCGAGGTGCTCCGCAACTTCGCCTTTTTCATCCAGGCCGGCGAGACCATCGGGTTCGTGCGCTGGCTGCGTTTCGAGATCGATCTGGGCGTGGGAGTTCAAGCGCGCATCCCTTAGGCGAGCCCCTACCGTAGCAGACCCGCCCCCGGCCCGCTGTTCGGCGTATGATGACAGGCTCATGATCCCGCCGGGCGTTCGGGAGGGCCCCAAAACCGACGTGGTGCTGCGCGCAGACGGACTGGCCAAGACCTTCCGTCTCGGTTTCTTCCGCAAGCGGGTCGAGGCCGTCAAGAACGTCACCTTCGACGTTCACCGCGGTGAGATCTTCGGTTTTCTGGGCCCCAACGGCGCCGGCAAGACCACGACGTTGAAGATGCTGATGGGCCTCATCTTCCCCACGCGCGGCCGGGCCGAGGTGCTGGGCCTGCCGGTGCCGTCGCTGTCCGCGAAGCGCCGCCTGGGGTACTTGCCCGAGACGCCCTACTTTTATGATTATCTATCGGCCGAGGAATTCCTGGACTTCGTGGGCGCCCTTTGCAATGTGCCGCAGCCAGCCCGACGGGCGCGCGCCGACGCTCTCATCAGACGGGTCGGCCTGGATCACGCGCGGGGCCGGCCCCTGCGAAAGTTCTCCAAGGGGATGCTGCAGCGGATCGGCATCGCCCAGGCGCTGATGGGCGACCCAGAGCTGGTGGTGCTGGACGAACCGATGACGGGCCTCGACCCCATCGGCCGCAAGGAGGTGCGCGATCTGATCCTGGACCTGCGCAAGGAAGGCAAGACGGTCTTCTTCTCGACGCACATCCTGCCTGACGTGGAAATGATCTGCGACCGCGCCGCCATCGTGGTCGACGGCACCCTGCGCGACATCGGCCCCCTGGACGCGCTGCTGTCGGCCCGCGTGCTGTCGACCGAGGTGGTCCTGCGCCCGCCTGCTCCCCTGGGCCTGACGCCCCCGCCGGGCACGCATCAGCACGTCACCAGCGACGGGCTGCGCCTGGATATTCCCGAAGGCGCCGACGTGGATGGTTTTCTGCGCGCCGCCCTCGCCGCCGGCGCCGCGCTGGTCTC
>DATLVT010000318.1:0-2008 GCA_035577105.1 Polyangia bacterium | reverse complement strand
AACATGAAGCGACCCGTGGCTATCCCTGCGTCGCACGACCATCAACGGCACCGACGAGCGATGATGAGTTCAGCGCTCTCGCGACGTGCTCCAGACCGGGGCAACCGCGAGGGTCGTCGATTCACCCTCTTCCACTCTCAGCGACTGTCCGGCGCTCAACCCTCCAGCGCTCAAGTCGGGCGGGAGTTCCAGCCGCGATCGCCCTCCTGCGACGCCTCGTGTTCACAGCGCTGCAAAACTTTTCTTTTGTACTTGGTCGCCGACCGCTGGGTCAATACCAAATTGGTCGCGCCCGGCGGTTAAGGCGCCTCGCAGCGTTTTCCAGCACGAACGCTGTGTTGTCTGAAACATTATTTATGAGTCATTGCACCGACGCGCCCCCTGTCGGCATCGAGCGCTCGGGCGAGCGATTGCGGAAACGCACGGGAATCGAACCCGCCAGGCCCGGCGTTGTCCGGGCCTCATCGGTTTTGAAGACCGAGCCGCTCACCAGATGCGGACGCGCTTCCATGTTGGTGACTGAATCTGAATAACAAGACAGGGGGCGCATCAGCGCGCCTCCTGTTTCGCGCCCGGCGCGCCAGGAACAACGCGCAGGCGGCGAAGGTCGCCGACCCGGAAGGTCAGCTTCTCGGCGTCGAAGTGTTCGGCCAGCGGAATGGCGAACTTGCGGGTGCCGCCCACCATGGCTTTCCATTCTTGCGGCGTTATCTGGCTGCTGGCGCGCAGGAAGGCCTGCAGGCGGGCGCGCAGAGACTCGACGGCCGGGCCATCGAAATAAAGGTCGTGCTTGACCCGCACCACGCTGCCGCGCCGGCACAGGATGCCCAGCGCCTCGCCAATGGCGGTGGCCCCGGCCTTCAGCGCGACGGACAGCTCGGCCGGCGACGGCGGCGCCAGCGCCGCCCGGGACAGCGCCGTGGCGACGCGATCCACCAGCCCGGCGCGCTGAGATTCCGCGCCACCGACGGAGAACCCGGCCCGACAGACCAGGTCTGCTTGCGCCGTCACCGCCCCCCGCGCCGCCAGACGCTCGACGATCCCGGTGAAGACGCGGGCGTCCATCCGGGCCAATCGCGGTGTCGACGTGCGCAACGCCTCGCGGGAGATCCCCGCGGCCACCGGCGCGGCGGCGTGCGCTTCGTCGAGACGTTTGAGGACGGCGTTCTCCAGCCGGGTGGTCTCGTCCGCGGTCATCAGATGCCCCGGTTCATTGCCCAGAACCACCACGCGACCGCCCACCGCCAGCGCGGCCACGGCGGCCTGGGCGCTGTCGGCAGCCAGGCCAACGCGGCCCGCCAGCGACGCGCCCGGCAGCCCGGCGCTGCCCGCCGCCTCGATCTCCAGAAAGACACGCTCGGCGCCGGTGGCGGCCGCCATCCGTCGCACGCGCTCGCCGGCGCCCGGATCATGCCGTCGCCGCGGCGCCACCGCCACGCGCACCACCTGTCCGCCGCCGACGACGGTGCCGTGGCCCGGCAGCGTGCGAAACCCGCGCAGCACGAACCGATCGCCCGGCAGCAGTGCCACCGCCCGCCCCAGGTGCAGCCGCACCGGCGCGTGCGCTCCGGGGGGAACGGGCGCGCGCTCCAGCAGCTGTACCGCGACGTCTTCCTGGGTGGTCAGGGCGTGAAACAGAAAATGCCCGCGCCGTCCCAGCGCCGCCGGGCAGGCCGGCAGCCAGTGCAGGTCGGCGTCGACACACGTTGATTCCTCCAGCTCGCCGGCGCGTACCACGGTCCCACCGCGGGCCAGCGCGGCGCGATCAAAGCCAGGGAGGTTCAACGCCGCCCGCTCGCCGGCTGCCGCCTGCTCCCGCTTTTCCCCGTGCTCCTCGATGGTGCGCACCCGTCCGCTGGCGCCGCCGGGCAGGACCGTCACCGTGTCGCCGACGACGAATCGACCGCCGGCCACCGTGCCGGTGACCACCGCGCCGAAGCCTTTCACGGCGAACAGACGATCGATCGGCAATCGCCCCGGTCCGTCCATCGATCGCGCCGGGAGGTCC
>DATLVT010000317.1:0-16004 GCA_035577105.1 Polyangia bacterium | reverse complement strand
CAGACCAGCTGGATGGGAAAGCCGCGCTCGCTCAGCAGGCGCATGGCCGCCAGCAGGACCCGGTGGTTCTTGTGCGTCCAGAACTGATTGCTGCAGATGAGGTAGTCCGGCGCGCAGCCATAGCGCGCCGCCACCGCGACCGCCTCCCCCTCGAATGAGGCCGGCGGCATGGTGGAATGAAATCGCAGCAGGTGGCTGACGGCGGGAGACCGGGGGAACAGCTTGGCGAAATCGCGCCGCGCGCTGTCCGACGAGAACACCACGTGGCGCGCCCGCGTGGCGATACGCTCGTCGTGCTTGAATCGAAACTCCAGCTCGCCGGCGGGAAAGAAATGCGGCAAGTGATGATACTGAAAGTCAGGGATCCAGCAGACCACGTTCGGCGCGAAGTGCGGCGCCCAGCCCCCCGGATACATCACGTCAATCAGCGGGCCCAGCTCGTCCCAGCGGGAAACACGGGTACAGGAAAATGAAGCAGGCCCGCGAACAGACGTGCTGCCCACGTTGATGAGGCCGTGCAACAAACCTTCGTCGATGAGCTCCTGGTGCTCGGGGATGTGATTGAGGGTGGCGTCATCGGTGATGAGAAAGGCCTGGAATGCCCCGGCGTGCGTGTCGCGCAAGGCCCGCAGCAGGTTGTGGATATAGATGACGCCGCCCTGCCAGCCCTTGGACCCGATGATGGGTACGCCGATCCGCAGCGGCGCACCGGCGCGCGTCGGCACCGGCGACGGCAGCGCCGCGGGAGAGACGGCGTCCAGGCGTTTGCCGCTCTGGATGGCGGCGGTGGGGACGTCGTTGATCACCGCCGTGATGATGGTCTTGACCCCTTCGTCCGCCGCCAGCGCCTCCAGGCTCAGCTGCGACCATTGTGTGCAATCGTCGGGGTGCGGGGTGAACTGGGTCGGAACGTAATTGCAGACCGCGGCGAAGAAATAACAGAGCTCGGCGAACGCGATCTTCTCCGCATCAGGGGGCGGCGGCTGCCGCAGCGCCTCGGCGATGCGTCGAAAATAGGACGGCTTGTCGTCGAAGGTCTCGGCGAACGGCAGGCCAGCGTAATAGGCGCGGCTCTCCAGCACCAGCGGCTTGCCCAGCATGGCCGCCTCGATGCCGGTGGTGGTGGTGTACGGCAGCACCACGCGCGCCGCGCTCAGCAGCTTGTAGGTGCTGACCGGATCGGTGGCGCGAATGAATCGATAGCGCGGGTGATTCCCGAAATGACGGGCCAGCTCCTGTTCCAGGTTGGCGGCCCCGTCGACGACCACGCGGTTCCCCGGGTGCTGCCGGATGGCCACCCGCGCCTCGGTCTCCCGCAGCAGGAATCCGACCGTCTCCACCAGCCATTCGCAGTCGTCGCGGAAGAACCGGTGCAGCCCCAGCGCCGCCGTGTCCCACTCGACGTTGAGGGGAATCACCACGTCGTCGCAGTAGCTGTTGCGGTCTTGCTCCGCCGACACCATCTGCACCGGCTGGCCGACGTAACCGGGTTCGGTGAAGAATTTTTCGGTGGCGTCCATGCGCTCGCGCAACCGGTTGCGGGCGATCTCGCGCGCCAGGTCGCGTCGATCGCCCAGCAACTGCGCCGCCTGCTGGACGCAGGTGGGAATGTCCGGACAGCAGCTGGCCGCCTCTCGCAGGCCGATGAGGACGCTGCTGGTGTTGGCGTCATAGGTGGACATGCGCACCCCGTGGGCGCGCCCCTGATCCAGGTAAAGCCCGCTGTTCCCGAACATGCCGCCGGGAATGAACGCGTAATCGAAGCGGTGCCGCGCGAACAGCTCGGCGACGAAAGGAAAGCTGCGCCTCAGGAGGGCGGTCATCGATCGTTCCAGCTCGGCCACCCGCTCGCGTGGCAAGGACCCTCGGTTGCGCCAGATGGCGTTCGCCCGCGCCGCCGAAGCCAAGCGCTGCGGATCGATGGGTCGCTCCTCGGCCGGGCGCTGTTCGCTGAGGCGCACGATCTCGAACGAGGAAAAGTGTTTCAGGAACGCGCCGATCAGCTCGGTCTCCCGCTGGAAAGTGACCTCGTCCTCGATGTCGCAGACATCGTTCCACAGCAACGTCACGTGCTCGCCCTGGCGGCGCAAAAGGCAGGCCGTGGCCAGGGCGAACCATGGCAGCGGACAGCTGCACCAGGGCGTCACCACCACGGCGGCCCGCCGCGCCCCCGGCCTGGGCGGCGGCAGATCCCAGGGCTGCACGCGCGCCACGAACGCGCTGAACATCAGCGCTGTCTCCTGAAAGGAGGGTGGCGGCGGCGACGGTGACGACGACGAAGGACCACTTGCGGACTGACTCATCGGCACCGTGGCCTTGTGCACGATGTGCGCCAATCCTCACCGAGCCCCGCGTCGTGGTCCCATCCCCCCAACCAGGCGCAAGGTGGCCACTCCTGGCGGATCGACCCGACGTCACTGACGCATCGGCCGCCCTCGCGCCAGCGCATTGGCGTCAGAATAATGACGGGCCGACCCTCGCTGCTGGGATCCCCAGCGCTGGATCCGAGGCCCGCTCATTCCCCCAGCGTTCCAACGCCGGCGCGGAGGCCAGCTTCGCTGGCCGGAGCGCGCTACTCGGGGGCCCGGGACCCTTTCAGGGTCCCGGATAAAATGAGGGAGGAGAGACAGGGATTCGAACCCTGGGTACCTTGCGGTACACATGATTTCCAATCATGCACCTTCGGCCACTCGGTCATCTCTCCAGGCTTTCGTGTCAGAGGAGAGAGTGGGAGTCGAACCCACGTTGGACTTGCGCCCAAACCTGATTTCGAATCAGGCGCTTTCGGCCACTCAGCCATCTCTCCGGATTCAGCGGGCGATATGTCTAGCACCACCGCGCCCCTAGGTCGATAGGCGCCTTTCACGGCGCCTGTTTTCCGGTATTCTCCCCGCGCCGGTCCGGTCTGACCACCGAACCCGGCCGAGCCGCCACCCGCTGGCGCTCAGCAACATGGATCTAGACGCAACAAGGAGACGCGCATGTCAGGCAGCTTGAGCATCCGCCCGGACGGGGCCCTGGATTTCTTGGCGCTGGGAGCGGTGGTGCACCGCCTGGACACCGGCATCATCCCCTTCCGCAAGGCCCACGAATGCCAGATTCACGTCAGCGGTGGCGAGTTCAACGTCGCCGCGAACCTGGCCGACTGCTTCCGCCTGCAGACCGGCGTCGCCACGGCGATGGTCGATTACCCCATCGGCGATCTGGTCGCTGAACGTGTGCGGGCCATGGGCGTGCGACCCTTTTACAAGCGCTTCGCGCACGACGGCGTCACCGGCCCCAACATCGCCACCGTCTACAGCGATCGCGGCGGCGGCGTGCGCGCCCCGGTGGTGTTCTACAACCGGTCGAACGAAGCGGCGGCCCGCCTGAAGGTCGGCGACTTTGACTGGAGCAAGATCATGGCCGGCGGCCTGCGCTGGTTCCACAGCGGCGGCATCTTCGCCGCGCTGTCGCCGACCACACCCGACCTCATCATCGAGGGGATGAAGGCCGCCAAGGCGGCGGGCGCCGTGGTGTCGTTCGATCTCAACTTCCGCGAGAAGCTGTGGAAAATCTTCGGCGGCCTCGACCGCGCGCAGGAGACCCTGCGCCGCATCGTCGACCACGTCGACATCGTCGTCGGCAACGAAGAAGATCTGCAAAAAGGCCTGGGCGTCCCCGGCCCCGAGGTGGCCGCCACCAAGTCAAAGCTGGATCCCAGCACCTTCTTCGGGATGATGGACCGCGTGCTGAAGCAGCACCCGCACATCAAAGGCGTGGCCACCACGCTGCGTGAAGTGCACAGCACCAACCGCCACTCCTGGGGCGCCGTGGCCTGGCTGGAAGGCAAGACCTACGTGACCCCCACCTGCGAGCTGGACGTCTATGACCGCGTGGGCGGCGGCGACGGCTTTGCCTCCGGCCTCATCTATGGCCTGCTCAGCGGCGAGAGCCACGAACAGGCCACCCGCCTCGGCTGGGCCCACGGCGCGTTGCTGACCACGTACCCCGGCGACACCACCATGGCCACCCTCGAGCAGGTCAAGGACTTCGCCAAGGGCGGCTCGGCGCGGATACAGCGGTAAGCGCGCTAGGCCCGGCCGTGCATCCAGCGCTTGAGCAGCGGCGTCAGCGCCAGCAGCACCAGCGCCGGGCCGATGCTGCTGACGATCAGCACGCCGTAGATCGGCAGGTGGTACGGCTCCAACCGTGACTCCAGCGTGCCGGCCAGATAGTTGGCGACAAAGCTGGAGAAGAACCACAGCCCCATCGCCAGCGAGACCACCCGCGCGGGCGCCAGCTTGGTGACCATGGACAGGCCGATGGGCGACAGGCACAGCTCGCCCACCGTGTGAATGGCGTAGACGGCGGCCAGCCAGCCCATGCCGACCTTGCCCTGGGCCTCGGCCAGCTTCTGCCCGAAGAACATCACCACGAAACCAAGCCCCAGGACGATGAGGCCGATGGCCATCTTCGTCGGCGTCGACGTGCGAAAGCGACCGCGATCCAGGCGCAGCCACATCTTTGAAAACAACGGAGCCAGCGCCACGATGAGCAGCGGGTTGATGCTCTGAAATTGCGAGGCGGCGATCTCGATCTGCTGGCCGCGCGCCAGCGCCGACGCTCCCCAGGCAACGGTGACGATGCCGCTGAGCACGAAGAACACCGTCAGCGTGCTCCACAGGATGCGACCGCCGGTCTCTTGGCGTGTGCTGCGCCAGATATTCACGGCGGCGCCGAACTGCACCAGCGCCGCGACGATGATCGCCCCCCAGCCGACCACCCGATCGGTCTGCTTGTCGGCGAATAACGTCATCGTGCCGCCCGCCTGCTCGAAGCCGACCCAGAAGAAGATGTTGAAGGCGCAGAGGATGATGATGACCGCGATCTGCTGGGCCTCGTCGCGCGTCGCTCCGTGCAGCAGGCGGTACAGGATCGCGCCGAAGACCACCAGCGCCAGCACGACCGCCGCCACCGTGGGCACCGACGCCCACAGCGCGCCTAGCTGGCCCCGCAGAGTCACGACGGCCCAGACCAGGCCGGCGCCGCCCGCCACCCAGGCGACCACGTCGAAATAATCGCGGCGATCCAGGCGCTGGACATCCGACGGCGACGACGATGGCGCCGCCTCCGACGCGCGCGCCTTGCGCGGCGGCATTCCCACCGCGGCCAGGAACTTCTGCCCCCAGACGAAGACCATCAGGCCGGCCGTCATCCCGATCGCCGCCGCCGAGAAGCCGAGATGCCAGCTGACCTTCTCGCCCAGGTTCCCGCAGACCAGCGGCGCCAGGAACGCGCCCAGGTTGATCCCCATGTAGAAGATGGTGAAGCCACCGTCGCGGCGCGCGTCGCCGTCGCCGTAGAGGCCGCCCACGATGGTCGAGATGTTCGGCTTGAAGAAGCCGTTGCCCAGGATCAGCAGGCCGAGCGCGATGAACAGCAGCGGCTCGAAGGCCATGGCCAGGTGGCCCATCGCCATCAAGATGCCGCCGATCAGGACGGCCTTGCGCCGCCCCAGCAAGCGATCGGCGAAGTAGCCGCCGGCGATGGGCGTCAGGTAGACCAAGCCGGTGTACGTGGCATAGATGGCCAGCGCGTCCGGTCGCGCGATGTGTAGATGCTTGACCAGATACAGCGTCAGCAGCGCCCGCATCCCGTAATACGAGAAGCGTTCCCACGCCTCCGCTCCAAAGAGCGCGTAAAGACCCGTCGGATGAGCCTGCGTCGCGGCGACGTCCGCCGCGCCAGATTTGGGCGCCGTGGTCCGCATAAGGGCGGACAGTAGCAGGAGGCGCCTGGCGGCGGAAGGCCCGGTCCCGCCAGGTTCTCCCGCCTGCCGCGCGCGCCGCCTTACGGAATGCCTGGCACCATCATCTGCACGCTATCAACGTGCAGGTTGCCGCCACTGCCCGAGACGATCAGCATCGTCTTGCCGTCGTCACCGCCGAAGCACGAGTTGGTCGCCGGCGTGAACAGCTTGCCTGCGCAGTTGACCGAGATACCGTCTCCACCGGGATCGTTGTTGGTACGCGCGCCCGGAACACCCTGATCATCCAGCGCCCACCGGCCCATTCCGGACACGTACAGCGTCTTCTCGTCGGGCGATAGAGCGACACCGTTCGATCCGCCCATGGCCAGCAGATGGACCGTCTCCTTGGGATCGATCCAGAACGCCGCCAGACCAAAGGCCATCCCCGCCGGTGCGATCGATTCATAAGTTGGATTGCTGAAGTAGATCGTCCCATTGCTGTGTGCCACCAGGTCATTGGGCGAATTGAAAGTCTTGCCCATGTAGCCCTCGGCGATGGTCCGCTTCGCTTTCGTGACGGGATCGAACTCCATGATGGAGTGCGTGAGGTGACAGGCGCCGATCAGCTTGCCATTCGCGTGAACACCCAGGCCGTTGCAACCGACGCCTTGAAGGAAGGTCTCACAGGTTCCGGTGCTGGGCGTGTACTTGATGATGTCGCCGAAATGCCCGTCGCCCTGATTGAAGTTCGAGAAGTAGAACGCGTGCTGGCTGGCCAGCCAGGTCGGACCTTCGATGTAATTGTAGCGGTAGTTGAATCCGACGCAGACCGCCTTGCGGGTACCGATGTTGTCGTTGACAAAAGGACCCGCCGGGCAGGTGAACTGTTTGCTGAAGCCGCCCGCCGTCTCACCCGCCGGCGCGTCCTTGGACACGTCCGCCGCGGTATCGGCCACGGGCGCGTCCATGATCGCGCCGCCGCTGCCCACGTCGCCGCCGCTGCCGGACGTGGTACCGCCCGAACCGCTGCCGCCGGTCCCCACCGTGGCGCCCCCCGAACCGGTTGGCGTCGCTCCGCCCGAACCGGAGCCTCCCGTGCCTGAGGGCGTACCGCCGCCATCGCTGCTGCTGCACGCAGAAAGCAGAGCTATCGCGGTGACAAGGACAGGGCTAATGAACTTCATGGTTCGGCTCCCGCAAAGAAACTACCTTCCCTCAGCAAAATGGCTTTGTCTAGATCGATTCACAAACCGACGCGGCCGCAATTGTTCGCATGGCAATGGCAAAAGCCGCGACTTTGACTATTGATCGCGGTGCTTGAACGCGCGTCCGCCTGCGCCATAGCTGGCGGTCAATTGACCAGCGCCGTGCAGCAACCATTTGTACGTCAACAATCCATCAACGCCCACCGGACCGCGCGCGTGCAGTTTGTCGGTGCTGATTCCCACTTCAGCGCCCAGACCAAAACGATATCCGTCGGCAAATCGATTGCTGGCATTGTGAAAGACGCTGGCCGCGTCGACGGCGCGCAAGAACTTCTCCGCCGTGGCCCGGTCCTGGGTCACGATGGCCTCGGTGTGGCGCGACCCGTGGGCCGCGATGAAGCCCAGCGCCTCGTCGAGACCGGAGACCTGGCGCACGGCCAGGATCAGCGCGCCGAACTCGACGCCGAAATCCTCGTCGGTGGCGGGGCGCAAGTCAGGATGGCGGCGCAGCGTCTCGGCGCAGCCTCGCAGCTCGACGCCGGCGGCGCGCAAGGCGGCCACGCAGGCGTCCAGCGCCGCTGGCGCGCCGGCGTCCCACAGCAGCGTCTCCAGGCTGTTGCAGGCCGCCGGGTACGTGCACTTGGCGTCGACGGCGATGCGCGCCGCCATGGCCGCGTCGGCGGCGCTGTGCACGTAAAGGTGGCAGACCCCGGCGGCGTGGCCCATCACCGGGATGCGCGTGCTGTCCTGCACATGCTTGACGAACTCCGACGAGCCGCGGGCAACGATCAGATCCACCAGATCGTGCAGGCCGAAAAGCTCGCTGACGTCGGCGCGATCCTCCAGCAGCACCACCAGGCGCGCGTCCAGCCCCTGCCCGATCAGCACCCGGTGAACGACGGCGGCCAGGGCGCGGTTGGTCCCCAGCGCCTCGCGGCCACCCTTCAACAGGACGGCGTTGCCGCTGCGCAGGGCCAGGCCGACGATCTGCAACAGCGCATCGGGGCGCGCCTCGAACACCACGCCCAGGACGCCCAGCGGACACGACACGCGCTCCAGCGTCAGGTCGTCATCCAGCAAGCGCCGCAACGTCACCTGGCCGACCAGGTCCTTCATCGCCGCCAGCTGGCGAAGGCCGTCGATCACGCTGTCCAGCTTGGCCGCGTCCAGCGCCAGGCGCTTGACCAGCGCCGGCGCCAGCGCACCGCGCGCGGCCTCCGCGCGCGCCGCCTCCATGTCCATGGCGTTGGCGGCGAAGATGGCGGCGCGCGTGTCGGCACCCAGCAGCGCATCGGCCAGGGCCGTCAGCAGCGCGCTGCGCTCGGCGCCGCTGCGGTTGGCCAGGACCGCGCCCGCTGCGCGCGCGGCCACGGCCGCCTCGCGAATGGTCACACCGCCCCCATGACCAGGTTGTCGCGCGTGATGAGGGCGTCGTAACCGCGCCACCCCAGGATCGAATCGATGTCGTCGCTGTGCCGGCCGGCCAGCTTGCGGCAAGCGTCGGCGCCATAGTTCACCAGGCCGCGCCCGTGCACACGCCCGCTGCCGTCGCGGATCTCGACCACGTCGCCCTTGTCGAACGTCCCCTCGACACCGACCACGCCGATGGGCAACAGCGACGCCTTCTCGGCGCCCAGCGCCCGCAACGCGCCTTCGTTGACCACCAGGGCGCCGCGATGGCGCGCCGAAACGGCGATGTGCCGGATGCGGGCCGGCCGCTGTTCAGCGACGGTGATCAACGTCCCGATGTCTTCGCCTTCCAGGGCCCGTTCCAGCACGCGCGGCTCCGCGCCGCCGGCGATGAGCACGGTCGTCCCCTCGCTGCTGGCCAGGCGGGCCGCCGCCAGCTTGCTGGCCATCCCGCCCGTTCCCCCGCCCGACCCGCCGTCGGCGCGCGCCAGCGTCGTGTCGTCGATGGCGTCCAGCTGGGCGATGCGCGTGGCCGTGGGATCGTGCCTGGGGTTGGCGGTGAACAACCCCGCGACGTTGGTCAGCAGCACCAGCAGATCGGCGTCCAGGCTGACCGCCACCCGCGCTGACAGACCGTCGTTGTCACCAAAACCGGCGAGCGCCTGTGGTTGCCCGGGCGCGGGGTGGAGGGACGACAGTCCCGGCGTCTCTCCTGTGCCGGCGGGCTGGGCCCGCCGCCGGTATTCCACCAGCTCCTGCACGCTGACGCTGTCGTTTTCGTTGAGGACGGGGACCACGCCCAGCTCGAGGAGGCGCATCAGCGTCGTGCGCACGCACAGGGCCCGATCCCGGTCGGCCAGATCCTCCTGCGTCAGCAGCACCTGCGCCGCCGTCAGGCCCAGCTGGGCGAAGGCCTGGGTGTAAAGACCCATGAGGTGCCCCTGCCCGACCGCCGCGCAGGCCTGTCGCAGGCCCAGCGAGCGCGGCCGCTCCTTCAACCCCAGCACCCGCATGCCCATGCCGACGGCGCCGCTGCTGACCAGCACCACCTCGCGCCCATCTCGGCGCAGCTGGGCCATCCCCTCGCACAGGCCCATCATCCGGCCCAGCGCCAGCTCGACGCCGTCGTGGGTGACCACGTGCGTCCCCAGCTTGACGACGATGCGATGGGCGTCGCCAAGGTGGCGGCGGGAGGGAGACATGGCGACAAAATCTACATGCGCGGGACCGGGAAAACCACTGCCGGTCGTCGTACTGTGCTTTCATCCCTCTGCAACCATGGCCACCCGCGCAAAGACGTCGATCGTGCCGGCTCTCGTCGACCTGCTGGGCAGCGAGGCTGTCGAAAAACAGATCGCCGCCGCCATCGTCCTGGGCGAGCTGGGCTTGCGCGACAAGGCCGCCATCGACGGCCTGCTGACGCTGGTCGACAGCGGTCTTCCGCCGTTGCAACGGCACGCGCTGGAAGCCCTGACCCGCCTCAACCCGCGCGCCGTGCTGACCCTGGCGTTGCCGCTGCTGGCGGCGCGCGATCAGGGCGTACGGGCGGCGGCGCTGGCCGCGGTGGTGGCCGTCGACGAAGCGGCCGTGCCCGCCGTGCGCGCGCGCCTGCAGCAGGCCGACGACGACGAGCGGCGCACGCTGGAGGCGGCGCTGGCGCGCCTGGGCGGCAAGGACGCCTTCTCGGCGCTGATGGAGAGCCTGAACACCGACGGCGCCAATCCGGACACCTCGCGCGCGGCGATCCTGGCGGTGCGCCAGCGCATCAAGGAGGCCGGCGCCCGCGAGCGACAAAATTATCTGGGCCAGGTGATGAAATTTCTCGACGCCAAGAAGACGCGCGCCTCGGCGACAGCGACGGCGGCGGCCGTGAAGATCCTGGGATTTCTGGAGGACCCGGGAACGATCAAGTCGCTGCTGGCCCTGGCCACCGGGGCGAAAAACGCCGACGTGGTTCGCGAGGAGGCGGTGATCGCCTTGCGCTTTGCCGCCCGCGGAAAGACCCAGGGGCGGGTGGCCCAGACGCTGCTATCCGTCGCTGAAACGGCGCCGCCCGCCGTGGCGCGGGCCGCCCTTTACTCGATGGTGGGAAGCGATCTGCCGGCGGCGCTGGTGACGCGGCTGGGGCGACTGTCCGGGCACAACGATCCAGAGCGGGCCCGCCTGGCCATCGAACGCCTGGCCCAGGCCCCGACGTCGGCGGCCGCCGACGCCCTGGGGAAGATCTTGCTCAGCACCGATGAACGCTCGCGCGCCGAGGCCGCCGGGGAAGCACTGGCGGCGCGGCCCGACGCTGGTCCGGCGCTGGCGCGCGCTCTGCTGGGGGCGCACGACGCCGATCGCGCCTGGATGCTGGTGAAGATGCTTCGTCCGCACGTGCGCAAGCTGGAGGCCCGCCAGGTCCGCCCGCTGCTGGAGGAGGCGCTGTCCCGCATTCGCGCCAACAAGACGCCGTGGGAGCCTTTCCTGCAGGTGGCGCGCGAGTCAGACGCCCTGGCCACCGCCGGCGAGCTGCGCCGGCTGACCGGCGATCTGCGGAAAGCGAAGAAGCTGGACCGCGCGCTGGTGGCCAGCCGCGCCCTGGGCAGCAGCGCAGAAGCCCTGCCCGAGGACGGCTATGCCCTGGCCACGCTGGAGCTGGCTGCCGGCCGGCGCGACGAGGCCCTGACCGTCTTTGCCCAGCTGGCCGACCGGGGCTTCGACGTGGCGGCCGCCCTGCGTAAAGACCGCTCGCTGGATAGCGAGCTGCGCTATCAGATCGGCTTCCATTTCGCCGACAAGCGCCACCCGCTGGGCGAGGAGATCCTGACCACCCTGGCCGAGACCGGCGGCCGCAGCAAAGTCGCGCAGATGGCCCGCGCCAAGCTGAAATCGGCGGGTTACTAGGTCCCCGTCGGCGGCACGTCGGCGGGTTGCGTCGTCGCTGGCGCGCGGCCCATTACCGAAAAGTGATCGCTGTCCGACGTCAGGTGCTACACAGAATCTGAGCTACCATTTACCGGCATAGACCTTGACGCTAGCCGGGAAATTGGCGAGTGTCATCAAAAGCCTCACAACCCAGACTACCGGGCACGAGCGACCGCCCCAATGCATCGGCTTGGGGCCTTTTTTGTTGATTCGTTTGCATGCGGCTGCCCAAGGAGGAGAAATCGATGCGTTCCATATCCATTAGTAACGTTGTCTTCACGGGGCTCGTCGCTGCCGGCCTGGCTTTGTGCGGCTGCGGTTCGAGCGGCGGAAATACCAATCCCTTCGGCAGCGGCGGCTCCACGGGCAGCGGCAGCGGCGGCTCTGGTAGCGGCGGCTCGAGCAGCGGCTCCGGCGGCAGCAGCACCGGAAGCGGTGGCAGCGAGGCCAGCGGCGGCACCAGCGGCAGCGGCGGCTCCGGCAGCGGCGGCGCAGCGCCCGTCGACGGCGGCGGCAGCGGCGGCGCAGCGCCCGTCGATGGCGGCGGCAGCGGCGGCATGGTCATGGGCAATGACGTCACGAAGCCGCGCCCGACCGCGGGTTGCGGCAAGGCACCGACCGGCACCGGGCAGCAGACCATCATGACGATGGGCACGAAGCCGGCCGACTGCGCGGACAAAGGCGGGTGCGGGCCGTGGATGTACACGCGCAATTACAACGTCATCCTGCCGGCGGGCTACGTGAACACCAAGGCCTACGAGCTGGTCTTCCAGGGCCCTGGCTGCGGCGGTGGCGATACGGGTGTTTACGGGTTGCCTGGGACCACCGCCATCCGCGTCGGCATCCAACCGTCGAGGGAGGCCGCCGTCCACCACGCCACCAACCCGGGCCAGGGTTGCTTCGACGACAAGGAGGGCGATGACTCCGTCGACTGGCCCTTCTACGAAAATCTGTGGGACCGTCTGGCCGGCCAGCTCTGCTTCGACCAGAATCGCGTCTTCGCGAGCGGCGACAGCAGCGGCGCGTGGTTCTCCAATGAGGTGGGCTGCAAGTACGCTGGTGACGCCAAGCACCCGATCCGGGGCATCATGCCGAACACCGGCGGCTTGCCCAGCAACCCGATCTGGGAGCCGACCTGCACGAACAATCCGTTGGCCGGGATCTGGATGGGCGACATAAACGACCCGGACAATCCTTTCAGCAACAACATCTTCGGCATCCAGCGCGCGATGAAGGTCAACGGGTGCGCCACGCAAACCTATAGCGACGCCAACACCGATCCTTTTCCGATCGGTGGCGGCAATGCCCCCAACCAGTGCAAGAAGGTCAAAGGCTGCCCGGAGCTCTGGCCCATCATCGTCTGCACGGTTAACAACGGCACCCACGATTCCCATACGAACATGGCGAACCCGGGATTCGCGACGTTCCTTAATATGTTCAACGGCGCGCCGTTCACGACACCGTAAATCAGTCGCTCCATCACTTCGAGAGAGCCACGGCGACAAGAGTCGCCGTGGCTTTTTTCATTTGTGATCGTCGCTAGGCGCAACCTTCCGGCGTGGCGGCCGATGTCCGTTTACATTGCGAACGAGCGAGCGCTTTTTGGACCACCAGTCCCCGTGTTATACGGGTCTCGCTATGAGCGGTTTGCTCGTCAGGGTACTTGTGATCGCGGTCGCATTGGTCGTGGAGACGGCAGCGGTTGCGTCAGCGGCCGAGGACCCTGAAGCGCTGATTCACCAGGGCATCGAGCTCCGCAAGAAGGGCGACGATCTCCGGGCGGAAGGCTACTTCCGGCGCGCCTACGAGCTGGCCCAGACGCCGCGGGCGGCCGCGCAGCTCGGCTTGGTCGAGATGGCGCTCGGTGTTTATACGGAGGCGGAACGCTATCTCACCGACGCGCTGGCCAGCCAGGACGCCTGGGTCCGCGCCAACAATCAGGTTCTGCAACAGACGCTGGAGAAGGCCCGCGCCCAGCTGGTCCGTGTTCGCATCGCTGGTGCTCCCGCCGGCGCAACGGTGAGCACCCCGGCGCGCGGTCCCCTGAAGCTGCCCTCCGACAGGACGGTATGGTTGCCACCGGGCGCCACCACCATCCACATCGAGGCGGCCGGGGTGCAGGCCGCGGACGTCAAGGTGAGCGGAGCGGCTGGCGAGACACGTGACGTGACCGTGGCGATGCCGGCCGAACCGACTCGCTCGCCCGCGCCAGGAACGGTGGTGGCAACCGAGCAGCCTTCCGCGGCGTCTCATGAGCCGGAAGGCACCATCACCCGGCCGGAGTCGTCGACACCGGCCCCCTCGGCTGGCAGTGGCCTGCGCTGGGGGGGCGTCGCGATCGGCGCCGCCGGTGTTGCCGCGGCGGTGGTTGGCGGTGTCCTCTTCGCGGCCGCGAATACAAAGCGCGACAACCTGCAGTCGCCCACGCATCCCTATGACGCCAGCGATGAGAACTGGAAGACCTACCGCGGCGCTGGAATCGGACTGCTGGTGGGCGGCGGCGCTCTGCTCGCCGGCGGCGTCACGATGTTCGTGCTCGGCTGGCAGAAGGAACACGCCGACACCGGAACAAGCAGCGTCGCCCTCTCGGGGGGCGCTGGACCCGGCTTCGGGCTGCTACGGATAAACGGACGTTTCTGATGAAGGTCAAAATGGACAGCGCGAAGAGGATCTGGTGCGGTCTGATCTGGCTGATGGCCGCCGGCGCGCTCTTTGGATGCGGCGGCGTTACGATCCCGGCAGGCAAGCCGTGCTCTGCCAGGGGCGAATGCCCCGCCGGATTCGTCTGCAGCGCCAGCAAGACCTGCCTGCGCCCGGACGCCGGGACGGTGATCGATGGCGGCAAGGATGCCCCCCTCGATCGGCCGGTCGACTCCTCACAGCCCGACGACACGGGCAGCGGCGTCTTGCCCGAGGTGCCTTCCTGTTCGGCCGGCCAGCACCTCTGTCCGGTCGGCTGCGTTTCCGACGACAGCCCGCAGACCTGCGGCGCTTCGTGCACCCCCTGTCCCGATCCCAGCAACGGCGGTACCGCGATCTGCAAGAGCGGGAAATGCGACGGCACCTGTCCGACCGGAAAGAAGCTGTGCTTCGGCGCCTGCATCGACAGCGCGGTCGCATGCTCTGGCATGTGCCCCGAGGGGACCCACCTTTGCGGGCAATCCTGCCCCAACGCGATGGACGTCAATGCCTGCGGCACCAGCTGCGACCCATGTCCGGTCCCGGCAAATGCGACGAACGCCACGTGCGACGGCACCAAGTGCGGCTTCACGTGCAAGTCGGGCTACCACGTCTGCGGCAAGGCCTGTCCTGCGGCCACGGACCCCATGGCCTGCGGCGACGCCTGCATGGTCTGTCCGACGGATCCGAACGGCACGGCCATCTGCGCCGGTGGTCTTTGCTCCATCCAGTGCAAGGCCAGCTACCACCTCTGCGGAAACAAGTGCGTCAGCAACAACGACCTTGGGTCCTGCGGTCCCTCCTCCTGCGATGCCTGTCAGAACATCACGGGCGGCACCGCCACCTGCGACGGCCAAAAATGCGGCGGGATGTGCCCGACCGGACAGATGCTGTGTAACGGCGCCTGCATCCCCGCGGGTCAGGTCTGCGGCGGGTGTCCAACCGGAACGCACAACTGCAACGGCGTCTGCGTCGACAGCAAGAGCGTCAACTCGTGCGGCACGATGTGCAGCGCCTGTTCAAAGCCGAACGGCTCAAACCAGACCACCTGCGACGGTTCAACCTGCGACTTCACCTGCAGCAACGGCTACCACAAGTGCGGCACCACCAGCTGCGCAGCCAACGACGATGCCACCGCCTGTGGAAGCAGTTGCACCAAATGCCCCACCGACCCGAACGGTGCGGCCACTTGCCAGCAGAACGGGACGTGCTCTCTGTCGTGCAACACGGGATACCACCTGTGTAACAACCGTTGCGTCAGCACCAATGACCTCAACAACTGCGGCGCCAGCTCCTGCGGCGTCACCTGCATGGCACCGACGGGGGGCACCGTCAGCTGCGATGGCGTCAGCTGCCTGCCGGTTTGTACAAATCCAAATCAGTACGTCTGTAACGGCGTCTGCATCGACAAGAACATGGCCTGCAACGGGCAGTGCATGGGCAACAACCACAACTGCAACGGCTTCTGCCGGGCCAACGACACCATGAATTGTGGTGTGACTTGCCAGCAGTGCGCCGTGCCACCCGCGAACGGCCAGGCTACCTGCAACGGCACCGGCTGCGGCATCGCCTGCAACGCCAACTTCCGCAACTGCCCCAACACCAACCTGTGCGTCGCCACAGCAGCGCCCGCCTGCTGCGCAAACTCCGACTGCACGGCCGGACCGACGGGGACCATAGGGGTCTGCAGCAACAACTCCTGCACGTACCCCTGCAACACCCCAAGCTTCAAAGTCTGTGGCAATGCGTGCATCCCGTCGGGGAACTGCTGCACAAGCGGCGACTGCCCGGCGAACAAGCCGATCTGCAGCAACAGCACCTGCGTCGCCAAGCCTCTCGGACAGGGTTGCAGCAGCGGAACCGAATGCGCCAACGGCAACTGCGTCGACGGTGTGTGCTGCAGCACCAGTTCGTGCCCCGCCGCGGACGCCTGTCACGTCGGCCAGTGCCAGTCGGGGACCGGAATGTGCGTCAGTACGGCCAAGACCGGCGGATCATGCAATGACAACGATTCCTGCACACAGAACGACACCTGCCAGGCCGGCGTCTGCAAGGGAACCGCGCTGGCCTGC
>DATLVT010000316.1:0-2159 GCA_035577105.1 Polyangia bacterium | reverse complement strand
GCCAGTTACCTGGCCACCTTTGACCTGGGAAACACGCTGGTGATCGTGCTCGGCGATCACCAACCGGTGGCGGACATCACCCGCGCCAGCCCGTCGTCCGCTGTTCCCATCCACATCATCAGCCGCCGGGCTGCCGTGGTCGACGCCTTCCGGGCGCGCGGCTACCATACCGGCATGCGTCCCCCGCCCGACGCCACCCCTGCCGGTATGGAGACCTTCCTGCCCGACCTGCTGGTGAATTTTTCGCGGAGCACCCGGTGATCGCCGGGGCCGTGTCGCACCGACCGGCGCGGCTGTTCCTCGCCGCTGCGGTGGCCATCGGCTGTGGAGGCGGCGCCGCGAAGACACCGGGGGCCCGCGACGGCGGCAGCGACAGCGGCGGCAGCGGCGGCGCAGGCCCCACCGAAACCAGCGGGAACGGCGGCGCGACGGTTGTCGACGCGGCGGGGGCCGGTGGAGGGGCCGGAGGCGCGGGAGGATCGGGAGGCATCGTGAACGGTGGCGGTGGCGTGACGACAGACGCCGACGCCGGAGATGCCCGCGTCGATGGCGGCGTCGGCGTCGACGGAGGTGGCAACGGCCCGATCAAGGTCCTGCTCTTCAACCACACGGCGGGGTATGGCCATCAATCACGTCTGACGTCGATCCCTTTTCTGGTGACCGCCGCCGCGGCGAACAACATCGACCTCGATCTGCAATACGCTCATCAGACGCCGCCCGGCAAGGCGCCGCTGCCCGAGGGCACCAACGACAGCGCAACGCCTCCCAATTTGTCGGCGTTCGTTCCGGGCGGGCTGGACCGATACGACGTCGTCTTGTTTCTCAACACCACCGGCAATGTCTTTCAGGGCGCCGACGAAAAACTTCATCAGCAGGCCTTGCAGGATTACGTCGACAATCACCACGGCGGCTTTGTGGGCGCCCACTCCGCGACCGACACCTACGATGACAGCTGGCCGTGGTACCAGGATCTCATCGGTTCGATCTACAGCGGGCACTCCAACGTGGTGGCCGGCACCGTTCGAAAAAATCCGGGGGTGTCATCCGTGATCCTCACCGAAGCCATGGTCCCCGAACCGTGGCGACGCAACGAGGAGTGGTACACCTTCCGGCGGGACGTCCGCACCCTGGCCGGATTCACGGCGCTGCTGCTGGCCAACGCCCCCGATCCCATGGGCGGCGTCACCGAGCGGCCGAACGCCTGGGTGCACAGCGTGCCCGGCGGAGGGCGCGTCTTCTACACAGGCTTCGGCCACTTCGTCGACGCATTCAAGGAGGACGCGGTGATGCGGCTGCTGATGGCCGGCATCAAGTGGGCGGCTCGCCGCAGCGACTGAAAAAACGCGCGCGCTGTGGCTGCCCTGGCTAGGGCAGGACCAGCAGCTCGTCGATCGACCACCAGGAGCTGCTGGTGCCCAGCTGATTGATGCGGATGAACCGGGCCCGCCGCGGACTGAAGCCTATCTGCAGGAGGTTGGTTCCGATCCCCTTGGCCACGCGGACGTACGTCTGGTCGTCGGTCGAGACGTTGACCGAATAGGCCGCCGCAAAGTCGGTGCCCGACGAGACGATCCGGATCTGGCTGACACATCCCACCGATCCGAGATCCACCTTGAAGAACTCGTCGCCGGTCTGGGCACGGCCGCTGCTCCAGCGGGTGGCGATGTTGCCGTCGATGGCATTGGCCAGGACGTCGCCCGCATTCGCGCTGGTGCTGGACGCGCTGACCGTCCAGTGCGTGCGGTCAAAGGGATCGGCCGGACCGCCGTCTGACGATCCGATCTCGCCGATCTCGCCGCCGTCTCCGTCGCTGCCGCCGTCGCTGTTACCCGCCTCCGCCGCGCCGCCGTCCGACGCTCCGTCGGCCGAAGCATCTGAAGCGCCCGCGTCCGCGCCTGGCGGCTGCCCGGGGCCGCACAGGCCTTCGCTGGACGGCTTGTCCGTTGTCCAGGTTCCGTTGGGGCCGGGAATCTGGCAGGCAGCGCCCAGCTCGTGAATCGACCACCACGATCCACTCAGACTCGTCATCTGGATGCGAAGGTAACGGACCGCGCGCGGCAAGAAGTCGATGGTGACCAGGTTGCCGGGTGGCGCCGTGTCGCCTGGGGCGCCGCTGGCGATCACCGTGGAGAAATCAAAGTCGTCGCGCGAGGTGTGGA
>DATLVT010000315.1:0-3316 GCA_035577105.1 Polyangia bacterium | reverse complement strand
CCGGTGCCCAAGCTTCCCGCCTTGTACAAGATCGACCACCTCACGTCCCTCTCCGTGCCGGTGAATGGCACCTGGACCAAGTTCGGTCTGTCGTCGACGCACACCGAGCTGCACGGCGAGCTGAAGATAGTGACCCCGCCTTACACGTTCAACCTCGGCAAGGGGGAGATGGCCGTCAACGCCGATATCGCGGGCAACACCCTCAGCGTCTTCGGGACGGCGATGGTGACCATGCCAAAGCTGCACACTTTCTCGGGACTGGGGCTGTCCAGCCCGCTGTCGGCCACCTTCGGCTATGACGCCGGCTCCTCGCTGGGCGATCTGGGGATGCCGCTGCAGGCCGCGCGCAAGTATCTGTACTTCACCTTCAGCGACGGGTTCTCCGGCTCCTTCGGCACGGTCTCGTTCAGTGCCGGTCCGGGGTCGACCCGCACGATCATCGTCGATCCCAACGATCCGTCGGTCTATGTCGCCGGTCCGATGGGCGACCTGACGGCGGTGGCGCTGTCCGAAAAGGGGCTGATCCCGTTCGTCGCCCAGACCACCTGGGGCTTTGACCCGGCCGACAACGAATTCCCCACCTTCAACGGACAAAGCTTCGTGGCCGGCGAGGTCCCCCTGGAGGAGATCCCCTTCACCGTCAGCGGCAACGTCACTACCCGATTCGTCGGCTGGAACGGCACCGACTCGCTGAACAAGACGGTGTTCGACCACCAGGTGGGCGTCAACGGTTCGCTGAACCTGGGCTGGGACTTTGCCGACGGCGCCTTCCGTCTGGAGGTGCCGGTGTCCAAGGCGTCGATGTATTTCAGCTCCAGCGGCAACCCCTACCGGGCCACGGCCGCCATCAGCGGCACCGCCGGGACCAGCACCTTCCTCCCCTCGTGGATGCCCGTGCTGCTGTCGAAGAACAGCAGCATCGCCGGCTATGTCGACACCGGCGACGCCGCCAAGAACCACATCGACGGCCTCAGCGATACGACCGTCCAGGCGTCAAAGCTGGGCGCGCTGATCGGCGTGCACCTGAACGACGTGACCATGTCCAGGAGCAGCTACCACGTCGACAAGATGGGCTTCCGCTTTCACGGCCTGTCGACGGTCACGATGATCCCGGTGCTGGAGTCCACGTCCGCGACCGTCACCGCCTGCTTTGGCGGCGACACCGAGGCCTGCCTGACCGACGACCAGGACGGGCAGCCGGTGGCGGGTTCGCAGGACTGGCTGCTGCGCATGGAGGGGGACGTCACCATCGCCGAGATCCCGCTGCTGTCGGCGACGGCCATGGCCAGCACCAAGGGGATCAGCCTGTCGGCGTACTACAAGACCCAGGGGCAGCAGGTGGTCATGACCGGGTCGATCACGCCGGGCCCGACACCGACGACGCCACACGTGGCGCTGACCGGCAGCGCGTCGGTTCACATCCCGCTGACCGCGGCCAACGAGTTTCTGGCGGCGGTCGTCAACGGCGCGCGCTGTGGATACGACAAGATCACCAGCGCCGCCAAGTGCGGCATCGACACCATCGGCTACGCCGACGAGTTCCACTGCGGCAAGCCCCACTGCCACTGGTCGTGGAAGCACGGCCTGCGCTGCGACGGCCTGTCGTGCAGCGTGAAGGTCCCCAAGACCTGTAACGGGGTGGCCAAGGCGTGCCCGCCGGCGCAAGCGGCTGACTTCAACCTGGGCAATGTCTCGGGCACGGTGGCCATCACCGTCTCCAACAGCGGCATCGGCGGCACCCTCAGCGGGACCTTCTGCGCGGCGGGCGGCGGCTGCTCGTCGCTGGCCGGGGCCGGCACCCTGGACTTCTCGTCGGTCTCGTCGCCCAAGATCTGCCTCGACAGCAGCGAGATCTCGTCGGTGATTCCGCTCGGGAAAAGATTCTGTGTTTCGTTCTGAGCGCGCCCGGCGACGCCTGACCACGGCGCTGGCGGCCCTGGCTGGGGGGGCGGTCGCTTGCGCCGCGCCGGCGGACAAGCCCGCCGCTCACATCGGCATCGTGATCGGCCCCGCCGGCACCCAGTCGGCGGCGCTGCGACCGGTGTACGACTGGGCCATCGCCGCGGTGAACAAGGCCGGCGGCGCCGGCGGCCGCCAGCTGGAGGCGAAGTACTTCGAGATGACGGATGCCCTGGCCGCCTCGACCACGTCCCAGGAGACCCTGGCCGCGCAGATGCTGGGCGATCCAGATCTGGTGGCGGTGGCGGGGCTGTTCTCGTTCGCCATGGCCCCCAAGTTCGTGGTGGCCAAGGTCCCGTACATCACCCCGGAGACCGCCGATGACGATGTCTTTCGCGCCTTTCACGATGGCGGGTACGTGTGGCGCACGCTGGAGTCCGACAGCACGATGCTGTGGTTCATGCTGGCCGAAGCCAAGGGGCGCGGCGACAAGAGCCAGCTGCCCCACACCACCGTCGGCCTGCTGACCAGCAAAGATTCTTATGGTTCGACTTTCTTCGACTGGTACGGTTTTCACGCCACCGAGCTGGGTCTGACCGCGCTGAGCCCCGTGCAATACGACCAGAGCCAGGAGACCTGCGAGGCGTACGTGGACGCGCTGCTGGATCAGGGTGTCCCCGACTTTCTGATCGCCGTCCCCAGCGGCCCCGATCCCGTGGCGCAGGCCACCTGCATGGTGCGCACGTTGAAGGCCCGCGGCGCCCCCTCGACGGTGCTGCTGTCAGATTCGGTTCACGTGCCGGGGCTGATCACCGCGCTGGGCGCCGACGCCGAGGGGCTGTCGGGCTACAGCGCCGCGCCCGATCCCACCGCCGGCTTCAGCGAGGCCTTCACCAATTTCACGCACGTGGCCCAGCCGCCGGAACACGCCGCCAACGCGCTGGACGCCATCGCCCTGCTGGCGTATGGCCTGGAGAAAACGGGCGGCGTCGGACGGCAGGCGCTGGACGCCGGGATGAGGGCGATCGTCGACGGTCAGGGGACCAAGACGGGCTGGCAGGACTTCAAGCAGGCCCTGAGCCTGATCCACGCCGGGCAGAGCCCGGACGTCTCGGGCGCCTCGGGGCCGCTGGTGTTCGACCACGAGGTCTACACCGATCCCACCTCGACCTTCTTTGACCGCTGGGCGGTCGAGAACGGCGCCTTCACCATCACCCACCACGTGACCACGGAGAGCGAGGGGAGCCCCAACGTCTTTTCCCAGTCGGCGGTGGCCCGCGGGCTGAAGGCGCTGCAGGGGGACAAGCTGGCGGACGGCGGCGGCACCGCCGACCTGCCCCCGCTGCACGACAACTGGGCCCTGGTCATCGCCACCTCGGCCACCTGGCAGAACTACCGCCACCAGGCCGACGCGCTG
>DATLVT010000314.1:0-10499 GCA_035577105.1 Polyangia bacterium | reverse complement strand
GATGGGGATGGCCTCGACGGCCGGCATGTGGCCGAACCGCTCGAGCAGCTCGCGCATCCACGAGAAGGCTGCCGTGTTGGCCACGATCCCCGTCAGCCAGCCATGCAGGAAGGCGCGCTTGGGAGTGGCCGACGTCAGGGCGACGTGGATCTGCGGCACCATCGCCAGCCACATCAGCGGCCAAAGGTCGGCGCTGGGCGCCGCCAGAAACATCAGGACCGCCGCCAGGCCCGACAAGCCGAACCGAAGCGCGACCGTGCCCATGCCCGGCGACTATAGCCCGGCCGCGCCGGGAATCTCGTAGCGCAGCAGGCGAACCTCCAGCGCGCCGTTGTAAAGCCGATGGGCGATGCGCGGCTTGGCCCCCATCTCCTTGGCGAACAGCGGGTTGCCGGACAGCACCACCACGCCCCACCCCGCCAGCCGCGAGAAGGCCACGGCCATCCGTCGATAAAGGGCGCCCAGCTCGCGCTCGACCAGGCGTTCGCCGTAGGGCGGATTGGTGCAGACGTTGCCGGCGGGCCAGCGGCGGGTCAGCGCCGCGACGTCGGCCACCTCGAAGGTGATCTGGTCGGCGACGCCGGCGGCGACGGCGTTGCGACGGGCGGCATCGATGCTGGTGCGGGCGTTGTCGGCGCAGATGATGGGCGGCAGGCTGGCCGCCGGGGCCTTGGCCCACGCATCCGCCTCGGCGTGCAGAAGCGCCCAGGTCGTCTGCAGATCGGCGGTGAACATCGGCCAGCGTTGAAATCCGAAACGCCGCCGCAGCCCGGGCGCGATCCGGCGCGCCGCCAGCGCGTGCTCGATGGCCAGCGTCCCCGAGCCGCCCATCGGATCGACGAACGGCAGGTCGGCGCCCTCGCCGCTGGCGCCTCCCACGCCTCCCAGCATCAGCACCGCGGCGGCCAGCGTCTCCTTGAGGGGCGCATCCACCATCGCCACCCGGTAACCGCGCCGGTGCAGCGCCTCGCCCGCCAGATCCAGAAACAGCCCGGCGCTGGTGCCCGCCACGTGCAGGACGATGGCCACGTCGGGATCCTTGGGCGCCACGTCGGGGCGCGTCCCCAGCTTGTCGCGAAGCGTGTCGACGACGGCGTCCTTCACCTTGAGCGCGGCGAACCCCGAGTGCGTCAGCGCCTGGTTGTCGCGCACGGTGGCGTGCACGGCCAGCGTCGTCTTCTGGGTCAGCCAGTCGGTCCAGCGAACGGTGCGCGCACCCTGGTACAGCCCGTCGGCGTCGTGCGCGTCGAACGTCGTCAACTGCAGCAGGACGCGGACCGCGACGCGGCTGTGCAGGCAGACGCCCATGGCCATGGCCAGCGGCCCCTCGAACCAGACGCCGCCGGTGTCACCCTTGGGCGAACCGATGCGCAGCCCGACCAGCTCGCGGCGCAAGGCGCCCTCCGTGCCGCGCGCGCAGGTGACGAAGAAGCGAAAACGATCGGCGGCGGGCGACGACAAGAGTTCCTGGCCGCGCCTAGTGAGGCGCGAGGCGAGCGGCGGCGTCGACGCGCGCGGCGGCCCATTGTCGGCGCAACAGCAGTGCCTGGTATTCGCCGTCCAGCTCGCGCTTCCACGCCGCCAGCTCGTGGTCGGCGGCGGCCAGATCCTTCTCGGCGGCCGCCTTGTCGACGTTCGCGGCGGGCAGGGCCTGTTCGACCAGCACCAGCACGCGATCCGTCGGGGCGCCCGCGGGAGCAGCACCGGCGTGTCCGGCCACCACCGGCGCCACCTGCAGGAACCCTGGCCCGATGGCCAGCGTGCCGACCTGATCACGGGCGCGATAGACCAGCACGCCCGGCTTCAGCGCCGACATCAGCGGCACGTGACCGGGCAGGACGCCGAACTCGCCCAGGGTGCCGGGCGCGGTGACCTCCTCGACGTCGGTGTCGACCAGGGCGCCGCGCGGCGTGGTGACAGAGAGGCGCATGGAACCTACGCGTTCTCTTTCTGCATCTTGGCGTGGCGGGCGCGCACCTCGTCCAGGCCGCCGGCCATGTAGAAGGCCTGCTCCGGGATGTCGTCGCACTTGCCTTCGATGATCTCCTTGAAGCCCTGCACGGTCTCCTTGACCTCCACGTACTTGCCGGGCGAACCGGTGAACGTCTCGGCCACGAAGAACGGCTGCGACAGGAACTTCTGGATCTTGCGGGCGCGCGACACGGTGATCTTGTCGTCTTCCGACAGCTCGTCCATGCCCAGGATGGCGATGATGTCCACCAGCTCCTTGTACTTCTGCAGCACCTTCTGGACGGCGCGCGCCACCCGGTAGTGCTCCTCGCCGACCACGGCCGGCGTGAGGATGGTCGACGTGGAGTCCAGCGGATCGACAGCCGGGTAGATCCCCAGCTCGGAGATGGCGCGCGAGAGCACCGTGGTGGCGTCCAGGTGGGCGAAGGCCGTGGCCGGCGCCGGGTCGGTCAGGTCGTCGGCCGGCACGTAGATGGCCTGCACCGAGGTGATCGAGCCCTTGTTGGTCGACGTGATGCGCTCTTGCAGCTCGCCCATGTCCGTGGCCAGCGTCGGCTGATAACCGACGGCGGACGGGATGCGTCCCAGCAACGCCGACACTTCCGAGCCGGCCTGGGTGAAGCGGAAGATGTTGTCGATGAACAGCAGCACGTCCTGCCCTTCCTCGTCGCGGAAGTGCTCGGCCACCGTGAGCGCCGACAGCGCGACGCGGGCGCGGGCGCCCGGCGGCTCGTTCATCTGGCCGTAGACCAGCGCGGTCTTGGACAGAACGGAGTTGCCGTCGGACAGCTTGGACTCCGACATCTCGTTGTAAAGGTCGCGCCCCTCGCGGGTGCGCTCGCCGACACCGCCGAACACCGAGAAGCCGCCGTGCTTCTTGGCGACGTTGTTGATCAGCTCCAGCATGGTGACGGTCTTGCCGACGCCGGCGCCGCCGAACAGACCGACCTTGCCGCCGCGGCGGTAGGGGGCCAGCAGATCGATGACCTTGATGCCTGTCTCGAACATCTCGACCTTGACCGACTGCTCGACGAACTTGGGGGCCAGGCGGTGGATGGGCAGCATCTTGGACGACGGGATGGGGCCGCGCTCGTCGACCGGCTCGCCGACCACGTTCATGATCCGACCCAGCACGTCGCGACCCACCGGCACCTTGATGGGGCCGCCGGTGTTCATCACCGCCATGCCGCGCACCAGACCGTCGGTGGTGTCCATGGAGATGCAGCGAACGCTGCGCTCACCCAGGTGCTGCGCCACCTCGACCACCAGGTTCCCCGCCTTGTCGCTGATGCTGGGGTTCGAGATGCGCAACGCCGTGTTGATCTCGGGCAGGTTGCCGCCCGAGAACTCGACGTCGACGACCGGGCCGATGACCTGGACGATCCGACCCTGGCTGGTGGTGGTGGTGCCGTGCGTGGCGTGCGTGGAATCTACTGCCGTCATTTGTTTTGTCCCCTCAAGAAACGCGAAATGCTAACCCTTCAGTGCCTCGGCCCCGCCGACGATCTCCATCAACTCCTTGGTGATGGCGGCCTGGCGGGCCCGGTTGTACTGCAACGTGTACCGCCCGATCGCCTCCTTGGCGTTCTTGGTGGCGCTCTCCATGGCGGTCATGCGCGCGCCGAACTCCGAGGCGATCGACTCGAGCAGCGACCGGTAGATCTGAGACTCGACGTAAAGAGGCAACAGCGCGTCCAGCAGCTGCTGCTTGTCCGGTTCATACAGAAAGTCGATGCGCCCGCCGGCGGGGGCGTCCTTGGCGGCCGAGGCTTCTTCCGGAGGCGGCACCACCGGCAGCAGCTGCTCGACCTGGATCTTCTGGGAGATGGCCGACTTGAACTCGTTGTAGACCAGATAGACAGCGTCGACCTTGCCGTCGCGAAAGGCCTGCACGGCGGTCAGGGCCAGCTCCCGCGCGCGCTCGGTGGCGGTGTCGCCGTTGGCGCCGCCGTACTCGTGAAAGATGGTCAGCGCGCGGCGGCGGAAGTAATCGCGCCCCTTCTTGCCGACGATCAACAGCGAGATCTCCTTGATGGGCGCGGGCCGGGCGCTGTTCTCCTGCATGAACCGCTGCACGGCGCGGAAGACGTTGGCGTTGAACCCGCCGGCCAGACCACGATCACTGTTGACCGGAATCAGGGCCACCCGCTCCTGCGGGCGCGCGTCCAGCAGCGGATGGGATTCGGCGCCGGCCCGACCGGCCACCTCGCGGATGGCCTCCAGCAGCGCGTTGGCGTAGGGCCGGGCGCCGACGATGGCGTCCTGCGCGCGCCGCAACCGGGCCGCCGCCACCAGCTTCATGGCGCGGGTGATCTTCTGCGTCGACTTGACCGACGCGATCCGGGTCCGTATGGCCTTCAGGGAGGGCATGGTTTCGGCCTCAAGCCGCCTTGGCGTCGGCCGCGAATTCCTTGGCGAATGCGGCCAGCACGGTCTTCATCTTGCCGACCAGCCCGTCCCAGGCCTTGCTGTTGTTGCCGTCGGTCTTAATGGCCGTCCACAGCTCCGGGTGGCGCGCTTCGACGAACGCGTACAGCTCCTGCTCATAGCGGCCCAGCGATTCGATGGGCAGTGTGTCGGCGAACCCGTTGGTGACGCTGAAGAGGATCAGCACCTGCTTCTCCACCGACAGCGGCTGGTACTGCCCCTGCTTCAGCAGCTCGGTCATGCGGGCGCCGCGGGCCAGCTGCTGCTGGGTGGCCTTGTCCAGGTCGGACCCGAACTGGGCAAAGGCCGCCAGTTCCCGATATTGCGCCAGCTCGAGGCGCAGCTTGCCGGCCACCTTCTTCATGGCCACGATCTGCGCGGCGCCGCCCACGCGGCTGACCGAGATGCCGGCGTTCACCGCCGGGCGCTGCCCCGAGTAGAACAGGTCGCTCTCCAGGAAGATCTGGCCGTCGGTGATGGAGATGACGTTGGTGGGGATGTACGCCGACACGTCGCCGGCCTGGGTTTCAATGATCGGCAGCGCGGTCAGCGAGCCAGCCCCTTCCTTGTCGGACAGCTTGGCCGCCCGTTCCAGCAGGCGCGAGTGCAGGTAGAAGACGTCGCCCGGGTACGCTTCCCGGCCGGGCGGGCGGCGCAGCAGCAGCGACAGCTGGCGATAGGCGACCGCCTGCTTGGAGAGATCGTCATAGACGATCAGCGCGTGCTGGCCGCTGTCGCGGTAGTACTCGGCCATGGTCACGCCGGCGTACGGCGCCAGGAACTGCAGGGGCGCCGGCTCGGACGCCGTGGAGGCGATGATGGTGGTGTACTCCATGGCCCCGCTCTCGCGCAGCTTCTCCACCACGGAGGCCACCGTCGACTGCTTCTGGCCGATGGCCACATAGAAGCACTTCATGTTCTGGCCGCGCTGGTTGATGATCGCGTCGATGCCGACGGCGGTCTTGCCGGTCTGGCGGTCGCCGATGATCAGCTCGCGCTGGCCCCGGCCGATGGGGATCATCGAATCGATGGCCTTGATGCCGGTCTGCATCGGCTCGTGCACGCCCTTGCGGGCGATGATGCCGGGGGCCTTGACCTCGATCTTGCGGCTCTCCTTGGCGGCGATGGGGCCCTTGCCGTCGATGGGGACGCCCAGGGCGTTGACCACCCGGCCGATGAGGGCGTCGCCCACGCCGACCTGGGCGATCTTCCCGGTGCGCTTGACGGTGTCGCCTTCACGCACCTCTTCAAAGTTACCCAGCAAGGCCACGCCGACGTTGTCCTCTTCCAGGTTCAGCACCAGGCCGACCACGTTGTGGCCGAAGTCCAGCAGCTCGCCGGCCATGGCCGCCTCCAGGCCGTACACGCGCGCGATGCCGTCGCCGGCCTCCAGCACGGTGCCGGTCTCCATGACGGCGACCTTTTGATCGAACCCTTCGATCTCCTTGCGGATGATCTGGCTAATTTCTTCGGCGCGGATTTGCATGTTGAATGTCGTCCTTGTTCTGGCTGACCCTGACCGGCTGACCTTACCTAGTTGAGGAGCTTTTCCCGCAGCGACGCCAGCTGCGTGCGCACGCTGCCGTCCAGCACCAGATCTCCCACGCGCGCCACCACCCCGCCGATCAGCGCGGGGTCGACGGACGCTTCGATCAAGACCTTCTTGCCGGTGCGCCGCTCCAGCGATCGGCGCACGCGATCCAGATCGGCCGGCCCCAGCGTCTGCGCCGAGACCACCGCCGCCCGCACCCGGCCGGTGTGCTGGTCCACCAGCTCGCGGTAGGCGCGGGCGATGGCCGGCAGCGCGGTGATGCGACGGCGCTCCAGCAGCAGCAGCACGAACCGCTGCACCTCCTGCGTGGGCGTCACGCGGGGAAGGATCTTCTCCAGGATGGCGCGCTTGTCGGACGGCCGGAACACCGGGTTCTCCAGCGTCTGGCGCAGCTCCGTGGACGATTGAAAGAGGTCGGCCAGCTGCCCCAGCTCCTCGCCGAGGCGCTCGAACGTCCCGCGGTCCACGCCCATCTGAAACAGCGCGCGCGCATAGCGCCGCCCCACCGAACCGGAAAGGGCCATCAGACCACCTTCCTGAGGGCGTCGCCGTCGCTGCCGCCCACGTCTTCGATGAACCCGTCCAGCAGGCGCTGCTGGTCGCGCCCGTCCATCGACCGCTGCAACAGCTCGCCGGCGATCTTGACCGCGACGTTGGCGGCCTCGCGGCGCAAGGTGGCCTCGCCCTCCTTGACCTGCTGCTCGATCATGAACGCCGTCTCCTCGCGCAGGCGCTTGGCTCGGTCCTCGGCGGCGGCCACCAGGCGCGCCTTTTCGGCTTCAGCCTCTTGTTGAATGCCGGCGCGCATCTGAGCGATTTCCTTCTCGAGATTCGCCATGCGCTGTTCTTGTTTGCGCAGGCGCTCCTCGGCCTCGGCGCGGGCCTGGGCGGCGCTGGCCAGGTCAGCCTTCAGCTGCTGGTGGCGGGCCAGCAGCGCCTTGTTGACGGCGCTGCCCCCGAACTTGATCAGGATGAACAGCAGCACGCCGAAGTTGAAGAACTGCAGCGCCAGCTTCTTCGCGTCGATTCCCGCTTCGTGCTCGTGCTCGTGCGTGGCCTCGCCGGCCGCCTCGTGTTCGCCCTTGCCTTCGCCCACCGCGGGGGCCACCGCCTCCGGGTGTGCCGCCGGCGACTGACCTTCCGCCGCGTGCGCGGCGCCTGGTCCAACCAGACCCAGTCCAACGAGCAAACAGAATCCCCAGAACGCCGCAGCCACCGTCGCGCGCCTCACAGCGAAACCTCGCGACGCAAGATCTTGGAGGCCGCCTCTCGACCCATCTCCGCCGCCCGCGGGGCCAGCTTGGCCCGCTCGGTGGCCAGCACGACGTCCAGACGGGCCCGGGCCTCCGCCAGCATTTTCTGGGCGGCGGCCTGCGCCTCCGCCAGCAGCGTCTGCTCGCGGGCCTGGGCCTCGGCGCGCGCCACCGTCCGCAGGCCGCTGCCCACGCGGCGCGCTTCGCCCAGCTCGGCCTGGATGCGGGCCAGCCGCGCCGCCGCGTCGGCCTCCAGGCGCGTCGCCTCGTCCCGATAGCCCTCGATGCGGCTGACCCGTTCGCCGCGGACACGGATGTACGGTGTCCACAACAGCCGCTTGAGCACGAGCATCAGCAGCAGGAACAACCCCAACTGGACGAAGATCGTCCCGTCCAGGTCAATAAGCTGTGGCGCGGACGCTTCGGGCGCCGCTCCGGCAATCAAACTGGGAAGAAAGGACATCGCGAGAAACCCGCGCGTCCGTTACCAAATTAGAAGGCCGGAGTCAATGAATTCGGTGCTGGCGGCTGCGCTTAACCGGCGGCGCTTTCCGTGGCGGCGCGGGCGACCTGGGCGGCCTGCGCGGCGCGCGGCTTGGCGCTGGTGGCGGCGCCGGTCTGGTCCATCTGGCAGCTCCCCTCGAAGATCACGCCCTTTTCGATGAACAGCGAGGGCGTGGAGATGTTGCCGATCACCCGCCCCGGCGTGTGAATCTCGACCGAGCGCTTGGCGTGGACGTTGCCATGCACGGTGCCTTCGATGACCACGGCGCCGACGTTGATCTCGGCGTTGACCTCGGCGCCCTCGCCGATGATCAACGTGTCGTCGGTGAAGATCTCGCCGGACAGCTTGCCGTCGATGCGGACGGTGCCTTCAAAGGACAGCTTGCCTTCGAATTCGCTGCCGCGGCCAAGCAACGTGGTGACGTCGGAAGCGGCGTGCTCGCCACTGCTGGAATTCTGAACCGTCGTGAGGGCCATGTCGTTCCTCCCCGGCCTTGCGGCCCAAACGAAAAAACAGACAGCCACCGTACTCTCTGCCGAAAACGCTTGTCAACGCGAGAGCGGCCCCGGGGAGAGAGCCCCCCCGACGCCGCCCACACACCGAACGTCCCCGGTCTATTGGATCTCGATCCAGTCGAGGTCCGGCGGATTGGCGCCCGGGACGAGGGAGAACGTGACGGCGTTGTTGAGGCCCAGGATGAATCCAGCCGTGGTCAACTTGACCAGACCGACGGTGCTCCAGGAACCGGTGGGCGGGAAGGACACCGTTTGGCGGTTGGCGCCCACGGACATCGTCATCTTGCGCGAGACCAGATCGCCGTTGGTGTAATAGACGATGACCAGGTGCGATGCGCTGGTGGTGGTGACGTTGACGGGGAAGATCTTAACGTCGCCGTTGATGTATCCGACCCTCTTGCCGCCAGCGCAGCTGGGGCAATCGACGATCCGCCCGCTCAGCGTGGTGGCGGTTTCAGCCTGGAAGGTTTCGCCGCGCCACACGGTGATGGGCGCCGCGAAGGTCTTTCCGTTCACCGGGCACGCCGCGATATTCGAGCCCCAAGCTGTCTGTTGGGTGTTGGGGGTCGGGCAGTGGTCGAAGCAATAACCCTTCTGGTCCGTCGACGAAAGGTAGGGATTCCGATAAGGGCTGCCCGGCTGACTGGCTCCCAGACGCCCAGGGACAATCGAGTAGTCAAAGCCTTTTCCGTTGCAGAAGAAGGCATCGACAACCCCCTGGCTGTTGGGGTGAAAAATGTTGCCGAAGAACGTCCCTTCCGGGAGTGGAAACGTGTCATTCGATCCCCAGCCGAGGGCGGCCATCGGCCCCTCCACCCACAAGGGGATGTGCACGCCCGTCGTGTTGACGTGGGCCATCATGCACGCGGAGACCGCCTGCTGGCAGGTCTCGTCACACCCGCCATTTTCCCAGGTTGGTCCCAGTCCCAGGCTGCCCTGGAACGTGTACCAGTTGCCCAGTTGGTCCTGTTTCGTGATCTGATGTCCCGCTGGAAGAGCGCACTTCACCAGATAGGAAACCGTCGTGCGCCCCGGGGCGGTGGTCATCAATCCATTGAAGGATGAAAGGCCATTGGACGTCGCCAGCCCATTGAAGGAAGAAAGACCGTTTGATGTTGCCAGTCCATTGAACGACGACAGACCATTGATAGAGGCGAGCCCATTCTCGGTCGAGATCGCATCCTGATCGACTGCGGTGGCCGGGTCTTCCGAAAGCTCGGTGCAACCAGCCAGCCCCAGACCCAGCAAGATGGAAACCGGGGAGAGGGATCGGCGAAGAACTGCGGTAAGCATATTCTCTTCATATGCAAATAGTATGACAGCTTACTGTTTAATTATTGATATAGGTAAGTAACGAGAATCTCTCGGCGCCGGCGCACCAGACGACGGGACAATCCAATCATTTGTTGCCCGGAGAACAACAGATCGGTCGGGCGCAACAACAAGCGCTGACGACGCTATGCTGCCCGTTCATGTTGCTGGGAGCGCACGAATCAGTGGCCGGCGGGGCCCATACCGCCATCGAACGGGGACGGAGCGACGGCTGCGAAGCCATCCAGATCTTCGCTCGCCCGTCGGCCCAGTGGCTGGCCAAACCGATGACCGCCGAAGAGGTGTCGATGTTCCGAAGCGAACACGCGCACGTGGCGTGGCCGGTCCTGTCGCACGGTTCGTACCTCATCAACCTGTGCGCGCAGGATCCGTTCATCCTGCGCCGTTCGCAGGATGCCCTGGAAGACGAACTGGTGCGCGCCGAGGAGCTGGGGCTGGATTACGTGGTCCTGCACCCGGGGGCGCACCTGGGCAGCGGCGAAGACCAGGGCGCCACCACCATCGCCGGCTCGCTGACCGCGGTGCTGGGTCGCGTCCCCGGCCTGCGCGTCCGGCTGCTGCTGGAGATCACCGCCGGCCAGGGGAGCTGCCTCGGCTGTCGCTTTGAACAGATGGCCATGGTCCTGGACCGCACGCGCGGCGGCCACGACATCGGCATCTGCTTCGACACCTGCCACGCCCACGCTTCGGGCTATGACCTCAGCACGGAAGAAGGGTACGACGCGACCATGGACGCCTTCGGCCGCGCCCTCGGGTTCGATCGCCTGCGCGCCTTTCATCTGAACGACTCCAAGACGCCGACCGGCAGCCGCGTCGATCGCCACGCCGAGATCGGCGACGGCTACCTGGGCCTGCTCCCCTTCTGGCGCCTGGTCAACGACCCGCGCTTCGCGGCCACGCCCGCCGTCCTGGAGACCCCGTCGGGGCCGGACGGCAAGTCGTCG
>DATLVT010000313.1:0-2245 GCA_035577105.1 Polyangia bacterium | reverse complement strand
ACCCGGAGGCGCCCACCGCGATCACGCCCTGACCGCGCGCAACCTGGGCGATGCTCTGCGCCGCCACATGGCCGAGCTGTTGATGCAACCAGCGGCCCGGCTGCGCGAGGATCGCTACCAGAAGTTTCGCGGCATCGGGTCCTTCGTCGAATCGGGATCGGGCTCCGGGGGCGAATAGTTGGCGGGCGCGGATGCGGCGGACCGCCTGGCCACCCAGGCGCTGCGCCTGCATGACCGTTACCTGAACGAGGTGGTTCTGGCCTACGGCCTTTGCCCCTGGGCCGAGCGCGTGGTGCGCCAGGGAACGTTTCGGCGCGCGGTGGTCAGCGATAGCCAGCCGGCGCCCGGCGCGCTGTCGCCGTTCATCGACCAGTGGCTGACCGAGGCGCCGCCGGTCGACATTGCCTTCGTCATCTTCCCGCGCCTGGCGCTCAGCGCCGCCGCCTTCGACGGCTTCACCGAAAAGATGCGACGGGCCGAGCGTGCCCGCCGGCCGCTCAGCGAATCGTCGCCGTTTCTGCTGGCGGCGTTTCACCCGTTCGGGGACCGCGCATTTCGCGACGCCAACCAGATGGTCGCCTTCGTGCGCCGCTGTCCCGACCCCACCGTGCAGCTGGTGCGCGCCAGCCTGATGGAGCAGGTGCGCGCCGCCGGCGTCGACGTCTCGGACAGCGTGGCCCGGCAGAACTTTGCCACCGTCAGCGCGCGCGGCGTCGAGGCCCTGGGGGCGATCCTGGAAGACCTCCGGAGCGATCGAGATCGGAGCTATCGGGAGATCGGCGAGCTGGGATAAAAATCAGTCATGGTGAAGCACATTGTCTTCTGGCGGCTGAAGCCCACGGCCCACGGCAACAGCAAGGAAACCAACGCGCGGCTGATCAAAGAGAAACTGGAGGCGCTGCGCGGCCGGGTCCCGGGGCTGCTGCGCATCGAGGTCGGCCTGGATTTCAGCCGCAGCGAGCAGTCGGCCGATCTGGCGCTCTATTCCGAGTTCGAAAGTCGCGCCGCGCTGGACAGCTATCAGGAACACCCGGAGCACAAGGCGGTCACGCCGTTCATCCTCGAGGCCCGCGCCGAACGCCGGGTCGTCGATTACGAGGACTGAGCCGCCGCAATGTGATGCGCTTTTTCGACGCCTTGACGCGCCGGGAATCGGTTGTCAGCGGCCTCGCGACAGGCCAATATCGGTGAATGTCTCGCTTTTTTAGCGGCATTTTGGCTATCTTCTGGGTCGTCGGTTGCACCGCCAGCTCCGGCACGCCGGCCGCCGGCGGCTCGGGCGGCGCGCTGGGCAGCGGCGGCACGCAGCCGACCACCGGCAGCGGCGGCGCCTCCAGCGGCGGGTCAGGCGGCCCGACCGACGCGCCGGCCGGGATGGACGTGGTCACCCCGCCCGGCTCGGGCGGGACAGTCGGCGGCGGCAGCGGCGGCGCGGGTGGTCCCGTCGACAGCGCCGCCGATCAATCGGCCGAGGTGGCCCCGCCGTCGTGCGCGCCCGGCGCGCTGCTGTGCGAAGACTTTGAAGGTTACGCGGTGGGCGGTAGCCTGGCGCCCAGCTGGATGACCGACACCACCGGCGGCACCGTGATGGTCGACAGCACGAAGCCGCACGCCGGAACCAAGTCGGTGCACTTCACCGCCACCGCCAGCACCGCCAACCTGTTGCAGATCTGGAAGCAGGGGGCGCCGTTGTTCCCGATCAAGGGCAACGCCTTCTATGGCCGGGTGATGATGTGGCTGTCGCGCCAGCCGACCGGCGGCGTTCACTTCAACACCGTCCAGGCCAATGGCCTGCTGCCCGGGACCACGCAGATCGCCAAGTACGCCTACGGGGCCATGTACGAGAAGCTGATGGCCGGCTATACCGTGCGCCCCACCGAGACCGCGCTGCCCACCGTCGACTGCGGCAAGAGCACGGGGACCACCGGCTATCCGACGGGCAAGTGGGTCTGCGCCGAGTGGCAGTTCGACGGCGCCAACGACGTGATGCACTACTGGTTCGACGGCGTGGCCCAGACCGCCGTCGACGTGGTGAAGACCGACCCCAGCTGCGGTGCCACGCCGCCCCCCGGAAACCGCTGGCAAGCCCCGGTGTTCAACAAGCTGATGCTGGGCTGGTACTCGCAGGTCTTCCCCATGCCCGTCGAACTGTGGATGGACGACATCGTGATTTCGACCGAAAAGATCGGCTGTCCAAAATAGCCCTCCCTTCTCCTTCTCCCCGCCTGGCGGGGAGAAGGTCGGG
>DATLVT010000312.1:0-33871 GCA_035577105.1 Polyangia bacterium | reverse complement strand
ACGGAAATCCCTGTCGCGTGATCACCGATCGCGGGACCATCACCGCGGGCGACGTGGTGGTCGCCGCGCACGTGCCGGTCACCAACCGATTCTTCCTGCACACGAAGCTGGCGGCCTATCGCACCTACGCCATCGCGGTGGCGAACCCGACGGCATTGCCGCAGGGCCTGTTCTGGGACATGGGCAGCCCTTATCATTACCTGCGCAGCCAGGTTGTCGACGGCGTCCCGTACCTGATTTTGGGCGGCGAGGACCACAAGGTCGGCGAGAGCACCGACACATCGGTGTCATTCAAGCGGCTGGAAGAGTTCTATGCCCTGCGCTTTGGTCAGCCGGTGGCGCCCACCGATTTTCGCTGGTCTGGTCAGATCATCGAGCCCGCCGACGGGCTGCCCTACGTCGGGCGAAACTCGCTGTCCAGCCGCGTGTACGTGGCCACAGGGTACTCCGGCAACGGCATGACGGGGGGAACGCTGGCCGCCATGGTCCTGGCCGATCAGGTGCGCGGCGTCCCCAATGCGTGGAGCAACCTGCTGGACGCCACCCGCTTCAAGCCGCTGGCGTCGGCCAAGGCCTTCGTTCGCGAGAACGTGGATTTTCCCAAGCACCTGATCGGCGATCGATTGATGCCCTCCGGGCAGGCCCACGACCTGGACGAGATCGAGGCCGGCGAAGGCGCCGTGGTGACGATCAGGGGCAGCAAGCTGGCCGTGTACCGCAACGGCAACGGCGACCTGAGCGCGGTCTCGCCGGTGTGCACGCACCTGGGCTGCGTCGTTCACTGGAACACCACGGAGAAAAGCTGGGACTGTCCCTGTCACGGCAGTCGCTTTGATCCCACCGGGCGGGTCCTGAACGGGCCTGCCATCGCCGCGCTGGAGAGCCGCTCCATCCCCAGCGATGAGGAGGAGACGCCGGTCCCGTTGATCGGGCCCCAGCATACGACCGCTTGAGCGGCGAACAGCAGGTGGTCGGCACGAATGTCGCAAGCACATTTTCAGAACCGCACCAACGAAAGGACAAACTCATGAACGCGATCGAGTTGCTGGAATCACAACACCGGGAAGTCGAGGAGCTGTTTTCGAAGATCGAAGGGGCTCGACGCTCGGAAAAGAAGGCAGAGTATTTCGACAAGCTGGCCGACAACCTGGCCATTCACGCCGCCATCGAAGAGCACCACTTCTATCCGGCGGTCAGGGAACGGCGCACGGAAGACATTCTTCTGGAGTCGCTGGAAGAGCACCTGGCCATCAAGCGCGTGCTGGCTGACCTGCTGGACATGGACGTCGAAGACGAGAAGTTCGACGCCAAGGTCACTGTGCTGAAGGAGGAGATCGAGCATCACGTGAAGGAGGAGGAGAACGAGCTGTTCCCCAAGGTCAAGAAGCTCTTCAACGAGGACGAGTTGACCGCCATCGCGCAAGCGATGACCGAGGAGCAGGAGGAACTGGAACAGGAAGGCGAGCCGCGCTGGATGGTCCCTTCAGAGACCGAACGCTCGGCATCGATTTGATCTCGGTTGCTCCGTCCATGCCCGACCGGCATGCCCGTCTTCGCGGGCCGTGTCGTCGGGCGGACGGTCCAAGCCTCGGCGCAGACATGGCAAACGTAGAGAATTCGTAACCGCGCCGCTCCCATGGTGGCGAGCACCGGACATCGTCAAAGAGGACCAGCCGCTAAACTCCCTTGCCGACCTCGCCGGCGAAGTCGGGGGCCTTGACAGGAGGCCAAAAATTACGAGTTTTTCAGTATGGGTTTGATCACACTGGGGAGGTAAGAAATAGCGTCATGCAGCAGCCTGCGGGTTCGAGTGGCGAGGGGGAAACGGGGGCGATCAAGGTTGGCGGCATCGCGAAAGGCGACCGGTGGCAGGATCCAGGCGGCAACGAATATGTCGTCATGTGGATCCGCAAGCTGGGCGTTCTGGCCTATCGGGGGATCAATGATTCTCCCATCGCCGAGAACGTGGTGGACGTCGTCAAATTCGTGCAGCTCTTTCGGCCGGCGACCAGCGGGATGGGAGGGTGAGCGGTGGTGAACGACGTGATGACGTGACGGCGTGAAGGCATTTGATCGGCGCGCGTTCCTGGCGGCCGGTGGCGCCGCCAGCGCCGCCGTCTTGACCGTGGCCGGCCCCGCCGTCGGCAAGCCCGGGAAGCGCGACCAGCGCGAAGACAAGGAGCCGGACGTCACCGCAGCCGAGGACCTGATGCGCGAGCACGGCGTCCTGCGGCGGGTCTTGCTGGTCTACCGAGAAGCCGCTCGTCGACTGGAAGGCGGCGGCCCGCTGGATGTCGATGCCGTGGCGCAGGCGGCGCGGTTGGTGCGGACCTTCGTCGAGGATTATCACGAGCGTCAGGAGGAAGAGGTCCTCTTCCCGCGCTTTGAACGCAAGCACAAACAGGAAGAGCTGGTGCGCGTCCTTCGCCAGCAACATCAGGCCGGCCGCGCGCTGACAGAGAGGGTGCTGGCTGTGGCACGAGGCAAGGATGCGGTTCAGCGCACCCAGCTGCGCGGCGATCTGCTGAGCTTTGTTCGGATGTACGAACCTCACGCTGACCGCGAGGACACCGTGCTGTTTCCGTCCCTGCACGAGATCGTGACCGCGTCGGAGTACGAGGCGCTGGGCGAGGAGTTCGAACGCCGGGAACGTCAGATCTTCGGCGGCGAGCAGTTCGAAAAAGCTGTCGCCGAGATCGACGCCATCGAGAAAAAGCTGGGCATCGAGGACCTGGCCCAGTTCACGCCGAAGACCTGATTTCTCGGTCACGTGTCCCCGGTTGGCCACCGGCCTCGCCTATAGTGGGGGCCGTGCCACTGCCCATCCCGCCGTCCGCTCTGGCGCCGTCCGCGCCGGCGATCCCGCCGCCCCCAGAGCGCGCGGACGACCTGTCTGCCTGGGCGGAGACCCACGGCGTGGCCGCGCGTCTGGACGACCTGGTGATCGGCGACGACGGGCCGGCGGGGACGTTGCTGCCAGCGCGCAGCGGCGAGGTGCTGACGTACCGGCAGGTGTTGCTGGACGGCGCTGGCACCACGGCGCGCCGCGGGTTCGACGACACCGAGGAGAGCGTGCGCCGCGTGCTGCACCGGATGGCGACGCTGGTGGTGGCAGCTCGTGACCGTGAGGCCTGGCTGCAGCAACACGGCCGCGACCCCGAAGACCCCGTGCTGGCGGCGTTCGCCGCCAAGCTGAGCGCGGCGCTGGACGAGCTGGAGGCGGCGCGGCCAGGCGCCGCGCGCCCGCCGGGCACCTTCGAACCGGGCGACGTGCGGGTGATCACCGCACCCGTTCCGGCGTTGCAGTATCGAGAGTGGCCGCTGGTGGGGGCGCGCCGCGACAGCGACGACGGCAGCGACGGCGTCTATCTGTACCTGCTGGGCTGGAACGACGGGCCGCTGCGCTGGGGACGCGCTCGCGGCGGGCGCCCTGTCGAGGCGAGCGAGCCGCCCGCCGACATTCAGCGGAGCGCGCTGCAGGCGATCGTCGACGACCTGCGCGACCCGCGGCGCGCCGTCGCGCACGAGGCGCTGGCTGACCTGCTGCGCGTGCCGGCCTGGCAATTCGCGCTGGGCACGCTGGACCAGACGCTGTCACGCCTGGAAGCCGACGCCGGCGCTGGCGGCGGCGACGGCACGCAAGAACGGGTGGCCTTTCGGGTGACCGCCGCCAGCGACGGCGGCCTGACCGTCACCCCCACCATCCAGAAGCGCGTGCGCGGCGGTGCCTTTTCCCGCGGCGCCCGCGTGCAGTGGTACGAACTGCCCGAGCGGCGCGATCTCACCCCCGCCGAGCGGCGCGCCTACCAGGCCTACGACGATCGCTTCGCTCGCCGTTCGCAGGCGTGGGGAGGGGCGCTGTCGCCGGCGCAGCTGTTCGGGATCTTCCGGGCCCTGATCGATCACCCGGCGGTGTTCCTGGACGGTGGGCGCGACGGCCAGGCGGACGGCCCGCGCCTGGACATCCGCCAGGGCCGCCTGCTGCTGCGGTTCGCCACCGCCGCCGACGGCAACCTGACGCCGCACTTTGCGCTGCTGGGCCAGACGATGACGCCCGCCGAGGTCGCCGCCGCCCTGCGCGACGATCGCCACGTCATTCACCTGCTGCGCCCCGATGACGGCGCGCCGCAGCTGCTGCTGGCGCAGATCGGACCGCAGGCGGCGGCGATGGTGCGCGCGCTGGCCCTGGCCCCGGCGCGGTTCCCGCCCGAATCGCACGACGCTCTGGCGGCGCGCCTGGAATCGCTGCAAGAGACGGTGGACATCGAGTTTCCGTCGACCTGGACCCGCACCATCGCCGCCGCCGACGGCCGTCTGGTGGTGCGCCTGCAGCTGGCGGCCTCAGGCGCGCTGGAGGTGCGCCTGGGCGTGCGGCCGGTGCGGCTGGGGCCGGTGTTCGTGCCCGGCGAAGGCCCGGCGCTGGTGCTGGAAGGGCAGGGCCGCGATCGCCACGGGGCCCGCCGCGATCGCGCGACCGAGCGACAGAGCGGGCACGCCCTGGCCGAACGCCTGGGCCTGGAGGCGGGCACGGTGCAAGAGCCGTGGTGCTGGCGCGTGCCGGAGGGCGATCCGGCGCTGCACCTGGTGGCGACCCTGAAAGAACTGGAAGACACCGTGGTCGTCGAATGGGCCGACGATTACCAGCTGCTGTCGCTGGGCACGATCGGCCGCCGCGACATGCGCATGAAGGTCGCCGACCGGCGCGACTGGTTCGACATCGAGGGCGGCGCCCAGATCAAGAAGCAAAAGCTGGGCAAAGGCGGCAAGGACAGGGGCGCCAAGGACGCCGACCAGGTCGTCCCCCTGGCGGCGCTGTTCGCCGCCATTCGCGACGGGCGCCGTTACGTGGCGGTGGGCGCGCAGGGCTTCGTGCGCATCGAGGAGAGCCTGCGCGAGGCCCTGGCCCGCGCCGAGGGCGCCGTGTTCGAGAAGAACGGGATCATCCAGATCGCCGCCGTGGCCAGCGATCCGTTGCTGGGGCTGGTCGAGCAGGAGGAGCAGCTGGAGGCCAGCGTCGCCTTCACGGCGCTGCGCCGGCGGCTGCGCGCCGCCGCGACGGCGGTCGAGCAACCGCTGCGCTTGCCCGCGGCGCTGCAGGCGGCGCTGCGCCCGTACCAGTCGGCGGGCGCGGCCTGGATGGCCCGCCTGGCGGAGTGGGGCGCCGGGGCCATCCTGGCCGACGAGATGGGCCTGGGAAAGACCATCCAGACGCTGGCGCTGCTGATTCATCGCGCCGCCACCGGACCGGCGCTGGTGGTGGCGCCGACGTCGGTGGTCAGCAACTGGGCCGACGAGGCGGCGCGCTTTGCCCCGCAGCTGGGCGTGCGCTTGTACCGCGGGCCCCAGCGCGAATCGGCGCTGCGGGGCCTTGGCCCCGGCGATCTGGTGCTGACCAGCTATGCGGTGGCGGCGCTGGACGGCGACGCGCTGGCCCGCGTGCGCTTCGGGTCGCTGGTTCTTGACGAGGCGCAGGCGATCAAGAACGCCACCACCGAGCGCGCCAAGGCGCTGCGCGCGCTGGACGCCGACTGGCGTCTGGGCCTGACCGGCACGCCGATCGAAAATCACCTGGGCGAGCTGTGGAGCCTGATGCGCGTGCTGTCGCCGGGCCTGCTGGGGAGCTGGGAGCAGTTTCGCGCCCGTTACGCCGTGCCCATCGAGAAATTCGGCGACGACAGCCGGCGCCGATCGCTGGCGACGCTGCTGCGCCCGTTCGTCCTGCGCCGCACCAAGGGCGAGGTGGCCCGCGAGCTGCCGGCGCGCACCGAGGTGGTGCGGGTGGTGCCCCTGTCGCCGGCGGAGCAGGCGCTGTACGAACAGATGCGCCAGGCGACGCTGGATGAACTGCGCGAGGCGAAGAAGAACCCCGATCGCGACGGGCGCGACCTGCGCTTTGTGTTGCTGGCGGCGCTGACCCGCCTGCGCCAGCTGTGCTGTCACCCGCGCCTGCTGTACCCGCACACCCACGCCGGCAGCGCCAAGGCGTCGCACCTGCTGGACCTGCTGTTCGAGCTGCGCGAGGGCGGGCACAAGGCGCTGGTGTTCAGCCAGTTCCGCAGCTTTCTGGAGCTGCTGGCCCCCCGCCTGCAGCAGCAGGGGCTGCGCGTGCTGGTGCTGGACGGCACCACGCCCACCCACGTGCGCGACGAACGGATCGCGGCGTTTCAGTCTGGCGCCGCCGACGTCTTTCTGATCTCGCTGAAGGCTGGCGGGTTCGGGCTGAACCTGACCGCAGCCGACACCGTCATCTTGATGGACCCGTGGTGGAACCCCGCCGTCGAGGATCAAGCCAGCGCGCGCGCCCACCGCATCGGGCAGCGGAACCCGGTGACCACCGTGCGCCTGGTCGCCCGCGGCACCATCGAAGAGGCGGTGCTGGGCCTGCACGCCGCCAAGCGTTCGCTGGCGGCCGGGGTCCTGGACGGCACCGACGTGGCGGCGTCTTTGCCCAGCGACGAATTGATCGGACTCATCCAGCGTGGCGGCGAACTGAGCGACTAGTGACCCGCTTCGTTGACGGCCGCCCGGACCACCACGCGCCCCGGCCCTCCGTCTCTGCCCTGCCGGCCGTCGTCGCCGCTGCGACCGTCGAAGCCGCTGGTTCCGTCGAAACCGCCTGACAGCGACGAGGTGTTGCCGTCGGAGTCTGTGCAGGTCGTGCTGCTGCCACCGGCGCCGCCGCGACCACCGGCGCCGCCGCGACCGCCGTGTCCGCCGACGCCACCGGCGCCGCCCCGGCTGATGATGGCTCTGGCGGCCAGGGCGCCAAGGTCGGGGCAGGCGCCACTGCGACAGGCCACCTCGACCATGATGTTGCCGCCGGCGCCGCCGTCGCCGCCGTCGCCACCGGGGGCGCCGTCGCTGCCGTCGCTGCCCCGTCCGCCGTCGCTGCCGTTCGACGACGGGCAACTGGCGCTCCAGCCCGGCTGTCCGTCCCGGCCGTCGCTGCCCGGCGCTCCCTCGTTGCCGTCGCGGCCACGCGCGCCCTGGCTGATGATGTGGAACGCGTCGGCGTCGGCGCTCTCCACCACGGCGACGACGGACGGACGGTCGGCCTGGGTGACAACGTAGACCAGCCGCCCGGCGCTGGAGCGCTCCAGGCGGACGCGCAGGTGCCAATCGTCGGGCCTGGCCGTTGTCGCATCGAACGTCAGGAACGTCAGGAACGTCAGGTACGTCAGATCGGGGGGCGATTCAAAGCGCAGAGGCCAGTCGAGGGTGGCGACCGGTTTTCCCGCCACCGTGACGGGCACGGTCAGGCGCTCGGCGGCTGCCAGCGTGATCAGCTCGCCCGCCCGGATGCCGGCCCGAAAGCGCATCATGCCGTCGCCGTCGATGAAGGCGAATGAACTGTCCAGCGCCACGTCTTGCGGCTGAAGGCAAGGGGAGGGATCCAGCTCCTTCGACGGCGCGCACACCGTCACCGGTCGGGAAATTCCCGCCAGCTCGACCCGGATGGCGTCGCGCAACGGTGACGCCGGCAGCACCGGTGCGCGAACAAGATCAGCGGTGTTCAGGCCCAGCAGGGTGGCGGTCTGTCGAGCCAGGTCCTGCCGCACTAGCACCGCGCGCGGCGATGGCGCGTGGGGCTCGATCCAGCCGTGAACCGGCGGGTGGTCGGCCAGGACGACGCGGTTGTTGCCGGCCGTCATCATCAGCGGCTCGACGCTGGCGGCGGCCGCGCGAACCTCTGCAAACGGGGAGGCATCGATGTGCAGGCGAATCACCCGCCGGCGCGCCTCGTCGCGCAGCTGGCCGTCGGGCAAGCGCTCCGCCCCTCGGCGCAGGGTGGACTCATCGCCTCTTGCGGCCAGGTCGTCCAGCAGCGCAAGGTCCACTGGCATCCCGCGCCAGAGGCCGCGCTCGAGGTCCAGGACAGCGCGCAGATCTTCACCATTGCTGCGGGCGACAGGGCCCGAGGCGCCGCCGGTCAGCACCTGCTGCAACGCGGACCGTAGCGTGGCCATTGATAGGGCGTGTGGGTTCACCCCGGGCGGGCGGTCCACCAGGACGTCGTGCACCGCGACCAGGCGTTGCTGCCAGACCGCGCTGGTCTCGACGTTCGCATTTGTGAGCAGCGCGCGATACGCGTCGCTGACGACGTCCAGCATGGCCGCCGCTCCTTCGTGGTCGCCGCCGCGGACGATCCGGGCCACGCAGTCGCGCCAGACGGGCGGCGGGATCGTTCCCTCGCGCAGAGCGCTCGCCAGGGCCTCACGGATGTCCTGGTCAACCACCACCAGATGCGGCCCCGCCGAGCCGAGATCGCAGACCGCGGCCGACGCATCGGCCTGGCCAAGATAGGCGACGACGGCCGGGGCGCTGCCATAGGTCGCCAGCTGATTCGCCGTCAAGGGCTGCGGGAAGGTCGCAGCGCACCCCGACGCGACGACCGTCCAGAGAAGCAAGGCCTGTCTCTGCATGCGGCGGGGGATTGCAAGGCCCGCACCGTCGGGAAATCCGCCTGAGGACGCCGCCACCAGTGGTCGGGTGTTGGAACAGAGAACAAACGGATGGTGGCGGGTGTACGTAATCGCGACAGAGGGGGCACCCTGGCAAACCCCCTAGAAACGAACGTGGCTCGCCTCGACCTGGGCGTTGCCACCCGCCTTCAGCGCCGGCAGCACGCGCGCGACGCCTCGCATGAGCGCCGCGATCGGTTGTCCGGCCCCACCGCGCGCCAGTTTCTCGACGCCGCGGGCGAGGACGCTGGCAGCCGGGCGCGGCCGGCCGCGCTTCAGATGATGAAGGCCAGCGGCGATCTGGATAAGCCCCTGCGTGAACGTGCGCTGCTCGCCGGCCAGGTTGCGCCAGACCTCCTCCCACAGCTCGTGCGCCGCGAAGAATTCCCCGCGGTTGAACGCGGCGCGACCGGGGGCCAGTTGCGCCCGCAGGTTGCGGGCCGCCGCCGCGGATGTCCGGACGTCAGCGTCGCGCACCGGCGTATAGTCCCCTCATGAGGCACTTTCTTATCACCGACACCTAGGGGAGGCCGCACCGATGGCAGGACGAATGGAGTTCCAGTTCCAGTTTGCCGGGAAGAAACAGCGGCCTGCCTTTGGTTCCGGCCAGGCGAAATTGCGCCTGCTGCTGGTGGGTGATTTCAGCGGCCGGCAAGCGCGGGGTGCGAGCGAGCCTGCTCCCGATCTGGCGCGGCGGCCGGTGGTGTCCGTCGATCTGGACGGGTTTGATCAGGCCATGGGCAAGGTGGCGCCGGTCCTGCTGCCGGTCCCGACGGCAGACAGTCCGACCCCCGGCGCCCTGACCTTCACCACGCTGGATGATTTTCACCCTGACCAGCTATGCCAGCGGCTGGAAGTCTTGGCCGGGTTTCGGGCGCTGCGGGCGCGCTTGCTGGATCCCAGTACGTTCGCGGCCACCGCGGCGGCGCTGGAACCGTCGTCGCAGGCGGCGCCGGTCACCACGCCCGACGACACGGTGGCGCGCCTGCTGGGCGGGCGGCGGGCGCCGTCAGGGCCGGCGGACATGGAAGGTTTCTTGCGCGAGGTGGTGGCCCCGCACATCAGCCCCGCCCCGGACGCCCGCCAGCCGCGCCTGGTGGCCGCGGTCGACGAGGCGGCTGCCCATCATCTGCGCGCGTTGCTGCACGCGCCCGCCTTCCAGCGCCTGGAATCGTCGTGGCGCGCGCTGCACCGGCTGGTGGCCAGCGTGGACGACGCCGTCAGTCTGTCCCTGCTGGACGTCTCACGCGCGGAACTTGGCGCCGACCTGGCCGCCGGCCCGGACGGCTCGGGCTTGCACCGCCGACTGAGTGACGATGCGGACCCGTGGTCGCTGGTGGTGCTCGACGAAAGCTTCGGTCCGGGCGCCGACGACCTGACCCTGCTGTCGGCGCTGGGCGCGGTGGCGGCCCAGCTGGGCGTGTCGATCCTGGCCGGCGCCGATCCGCGCCTGGACTGGGGCGCGCTGGACAGCGAGGCGGCGGCGCGCTGGCGGCGCCTCCGGCAAAGCCCGCAGGCCGGCGCCATCGGGCTGGCCTTGCCGCGCTGGTTGCTGCGGCTGCCTTACGGTCCCAAGACCGATCCCATCGAATCGTTTCCCTTCGATGAACTGGGCCAGACCCGGGCCCACGATCATTATCTGTGGGGCAATCCCGCCTTTGCCTGCGCTCAGCTGGCGGCGGCCGCTTTTCGGGACAATGGCGCCCGGATGCAGCTGGGCGATGCCCTGGAACTGGACGATCTCCCCGCCCACACCTACCGCGAGGATGGCGAGGCCCACCTGCAACCATACGCCGAGATCTTCATGCCCGAGCGGGTGAGCGTCGCTCTGCTGGACCTCGGCCTCATGCCGCTCATCAGCGCGCGCGACCGCAACAGCGCCCGCCTGGCCCGCTTCCAGTCCATCGCCGATCCATCAGCGGCGCTGGTCGGGCCCTGGCGATAAGCGCTCAACAGCGTCACCCTCCGCGTACCTTACCTTTCTGGAAGAAGTGGCCAGGTTACCGGCGCATGGGCCTCAGACCGGTCTTTGGGCTGATCATCATCGCCGTCGCCGCGCCGGTGCCGGTCGCGGTCGCCGATGCGCCGGAAGCATCGATGCCCTCCGTTGTTGACGTCCTTTATCACGCGGACCTCGACGGACGATTCGCCTCTCCTCGCTGCGACGGCAAAACACCAGCGCCGTCGTCGCCGGATTTTGCGGCCCTGGTGGGGACAATGGTCGTCGCTCGCGCCCGGGCCGCGGCGGGTGCGGCGGGCGCTTCGGGTGGTCCGGGTGAGCGACCGGTGATCACTCTGCTGGGCGGAAACGAAGCGGCGCCTGCCTTGTTTGCACGCGCGCTGCTGCAGGACAGTGGCCAGGAGGGCGCGCGCATCGTCGCCGACTTGCTGGCGCGCGCCGGGTACGACGCTGTGGCGCTGGGCCATCACGATCTGTCCCTGGGTGTCGACGTGCTTCAGCGCCTCATTGGCGCGCTGGCCGTTCGCGGTGTCCCGGTCGTCGCCAGCAATCTTCACTGCGAGGCGCCGGCCCGTTCGTTGTGCGCCGCCGTTCGTACCGATCTGATCATCCGTCGTGGCGGCGCGGAGATCGGCGTGCTGGCCACCATCGCGCCCGAGGTCCTGCCCGAGATCGCGGTGGCCGCGCGCCGCGGGTTGACCGTCGAGGATCCCGCGACGGCGATCCGCGCGGGGGTGCGGCGCCTGCGCGCGCGCGGCGCCAGCCGGGTCCTGGTGATGACCCAGGGGCCGCGCGACGCCCGGGCGCTGAGCTCGATCGAAGCCTTGGCCCGCCAGCTGGGCGACGATCCGGGCGCTGGCGCGCCCGATCTGCTGCTGGCCGGCGGTCTGTCCGATGAAGAGGCGGTGCATCCCCTGCGGCTCTTGCGCCGCGATGGTGCGCCGCCGGTGGTGGGGGCGCCGGCTGGCGAAGCGGGACTGACCCGGGTGGCGCTTCCGCTCGGTGGCGCGCACCTCGGTCACCACGACGGCAACGGCGAAGGCGAAGGCGACGCATTCACCGTCGAACGGCTGCCATCTGGTGTGGCGGCGAGCGAGCCCGACGTGGAACAGGCGCTGCGCACGCCCATTCGGATCTACTGCGAGCGGTATGGCCGACCGATCACGTCCAGGCCGGTGAAGGCGACAATGACCCGCGAGGAGTTCACCCAGCTGACATTGGAGATCATGCGTCGGCGGGCGCAGGCCGAGATCGCCATGGTCAACGCCGGCGCCGTGCGCGCGATGCCGTTTCCGCTCAAGGGACAGATCAGCGAAGCCGCCTTGCAAGACGCGCTTCCGTATCCGGCCATCATCGGCACCGCCGACGTGGCCGGGCCCGTCGTTGAAAGCGCGCTGGGGCCGGCGTTGACGAACCGCAAGGCGGCCCTGGCAGGCCTGGCCCGGGGGACCGGCGGTATCGAGGTCAACGGCCGTCCGCTGGACAAGGCGCGGATGTACAAGGTCGCCACCATCGCCTTCGTCACCGAGGGCGGCGACGGCATTGTGACCCCTGGCGCTCTGAAGTGGTCGCCCTTGCCCGACGCGCCCGAACTGCGGGCCAGCGTCGCCGCGTTCCTGCGGCAGGAGGCCGACGCCGCCGCCACCGCCGACGGGGCCTTCGACGTTCGCCGCGGCCTGGGAGCGCCAGCGCGTGACCGCTTGTTGATCGTCGCCTTGTCGGATTTTGGTCTCGATCTATCCGACACCACCATTCGCAATGCCGCTTCCTACAGCGATGCCCAGCTGGCCCGGGCCCAGCAGACGTCTTTTCAGGGACAAGCCACGGGCGTGTTGCAGTTGCGGCTGCCGCGCCATCAAGAAGACACGCGACTCAATCTCAAGTACGGGTGGAGCCGCACGCAGGCAAGCGGCGCCGGCATGCCGGTGGTCTCGGGCGAGACCGCCGATCTCATCACCCTCACCAGCGTCTACAGTTACAGCGGCCTGCGCGCTCGGCGCGCCGCTCGACCGGTGCTGGTGCCCGATCCGTACGCGCGGGTCTGGGTCGAATCGGAGTTCACCCGGCCCGAGGTGACCGCGACGCAGACCCGCGACTATCACCACCTGCAAGCGCAGAGCACGGCGGGCGCGATCTTCACGCTGACGCCGAAGCTGCAGGTGCGGGGGGGCGGCGGGGCGCGCCGCGAGCTGCTGGCCGCCGGGCCCGACGGTCGCTGGCAACCGGTCCTCGAAGCGGGCGCCACCCTCGGCCCGACGGCGCTGACCACCTTCGGGCCGCTTGCTCTCAAGATTGAAGGCTCGGTGGACTATACCTTTGTCGATCCGGCGGTGTTACGCGACCATGAACTGAGAGGGACCGGCAAGCTATCGGTGCCTTTGCTGCCGTTGCTGTACGTGACGGCGGGCCTGGACGTGTTCGGTGTCGAACGCCAGCGCCTGGGTTGGGCTGCCGCCTACGACACCACCCTTGGTTTGCGCGTCCATCTCGACGCTGCTCACCAGAGACTCTGACGAGCAAGGAGTTGATCGATGACATCCGTACGATCGTTCGTCCATCTGAACCCCTGGATCTGTCTGGTCGCCGCCGGCCTCTTCGAGATCGGATTCACCAGCTTCATGAAGCTGTCGAACGGTTTCCAGAACTGGGGCTACAACGTTTGCTTCGCGGTCTGCGCGCTGTCGAGCTTTGGGCTCTTGAATCTGGCGGCGCACGAACTGCCCCTGGGAACCGCCTACGCGGTCTGGACCGGGATCGGCGCCGCCGGCACCGCCATGATCGGGATGCTGTTCTTCGATGAGCCAACGACGTTGTGGCGGATCGCCTTCCTCACCACGCTCATCGGTTCGCTGGTTGGACTCAAGTTCGTGTCGTGAGGCGACTGTTCCCGTCTGCGGCTGACCATCGGTCACCAGAAAAGTGAACCCGCCGACGCATCGCGCGGCGCGGGCCGTCTGGCGTCGCTGATGCCTCCGATTTTCGGAAATGTCGCAATGCCGACGGTCAGCGCCCAACGCGCGACGCAACGATCGCAATAGATCACGATTCTCGAATTCCGTCGGACAGCAAAGCTCGATAGAGTAGCAAAACGCAAATGACGAAAACGCCCGTTGTCGTTTCCAGAACGCTCTCCCTGTTGCTTGTCTTGTTTGCCCCAGGGGCCGGAGGACTGAATGCCCAGGCGGCGCCTCCACCGATCCCCACCGATCTGGAGGCACGCCCGACCAGCCAGACGGCGCTGCCGATAACGCTCAACTGGGGCGCCTCGCCCGGCGCCACCAGCTACAACATCTATCGTGGCACCAGCGCCGGCGGCGAAGCCAGCACGCCCTACGCGACGGCGACGACCAACACCTTCGTCGACAACAACGTCGCTCATGGTCCTCCGCTCATTTACTTCTACCAGGTCGCCGCGGTCGGTCCCGGCGGCCTCTCGGGAAAGTCCATCGAGAGCGCGACGCCGACGCCCCTTCCGCCGTCGCCCGGCAGCGGCAACGTCGCGGGCACCACGGTTGGAAATCGGACCGTCTATTATGGCAAGGATGGTCTGGGGGCAGGGTTCGACTGGTTCAACGCCATGCCAGGGCAGTGCACGAATTGCCCTGACTGGTTCCCGCAGTGGCTGAACGCGCAGGCGGGGGCGCTGGCGCCGGGCGGCACGGCCGTGGACATGGCGTACGCGAAAAGGGGCACGCTGACCTTCAACAACGTCGTCGTTCCGTCGACTGGCCTCTACAACATCGACGTCCGGTACGCCTTCGGCTCCGGTCTCTTCCCGAACGTCATCAATCGGCACATGGGCCTCATGGTGAACGGCGTGCTCATCACCAGCACGATGCGGTTCACGAAGACCGGTAGCTTCGATGTTTATCAGGACTCCGTTCTCCAGGTGAATCTGCAGGCCGGCCAGAACTCGGTCGCCCTGCTCGCCGTCACGGATCACGGCGTGTCGCGCGTCGACACGGTATCCGTGTCGCCCGCCTCCGCTTCGTCTCCCGGCGGACCGACAAACCTGACGGCGACGCCGGGCAACGGCACCGTGCTGCTGTCGTGGACCGGGTGCGCCGGCGCGACCTCGTACAACATCTATCGCGGTCCGGTCTCCGACGGCGAGGCCATCGCGGCCATCGCCACAACCACCGGCTCGACGACGATGTTCACCGATGCGGGGCTGACCAACGGAACGACGTACTTCTACAACGTCGCCGCCGTCAACAGCGTGGGTACGTCGCCCGATTCGAACGAGGTGTCTGCCGTACCGATCAACAATGGTCCTCCGTCGATCCCGGGCGGCGTGGCTGCCGCCGCGGGGAACGGGCAGGTCACCGTTTCCTGGAACGCCAGCAGTGGCGCCACCAGCTACAACCTCTTCCGAGGCACCGTGTCGGGTGGCGAGGGGGCCGCGCCGATCGTCAGCGGGATCGCGGCGACCAGCTTCACGAACACCGGCCTCGTCAACGGCACCGCTTACTTCTACAGGGTGGCCGCCGTCAACAACTTCGGGGCGTCGGTGCAATCGATCGAGGTGAGCGCAACGCCGGCTGTCGCTTCCCCGGGCGTCATCTCCATCGCTTGCGGCAACAGCGCCGTCGGAACCTTCGTCGCCGACACGGACTTCAGCGGCGGCGGGGTCTCCAGCGGGACCACGACGGCCATCAACACCTCGGCGGTCGTCAATCCAGCGCCGATGGCGGTCTATCAACACGGCCGCAAGGACAACAGCACCTACACCTTGCCCGGCTTCGGGCCAGGCACCTCGCACACCGTGCGCCTGCATTTCGCCGAATATTTCCACACCGGCGCCGGCCAGCGCAGGTTCAACGTGCTCATCAATGGAACCCGGGTGCTGACGAACTTCGACATCTTCGCGGCGGCCGGGGGAGCCTTCCGGGCGAACGCCCAGACGTTCACGGCGATCGCCAGCAGCAGCGGCAAGATCGTCATCAGCTTCACGACCGGAACGGCGGATCTTCCCCTCATCAGCGGGATCGAGGCCCACTAGCTCGACGAGCGATCGGGCGATGCAAACAGGCGATAGCCGGTCACCGGCAAGGTGAGCCGGCGGGCAAAAGCCCGCGCTCCTGGCAAAAAACGTGTTCCCGGCGGGCGCTCTCGCGGCACCCGGGGGGCTTCCCTGGCGGCGGATCGACCCCAGTTTTACAGTGTTATGGCCATACTTCAGGCGTTACTGACGCTTATCAGCAAGTCGGTCGGGAAGATCTTGAACGCGATCTTTGGCTGGGCGGTCCGGGCGTTGTTCGGAAAGACCACGCCGCGCATGCAGACGATGCTTTCGGCGCTGGTCGGGGGCGCGGTGGCGTGGCCCCTGCTGGTGACCGGGGTGTTCGCGCCCAAGGTGGCGGCGCTGGCGCTGGCGTTCGTGCCGCTGCCCCACAGCGTTCCGAAATGGATCGTGCGCGTGGTGTGGCTGGCGCTGGTGCTGATCGTGCCGCTCGCCCTGGGCACCACGCTGGCTGCGATGGCGCCCCCGGGCGTCCAGCGGGAGTCGCCGTGGAAGCGGCTGCTGCGTGGTTTTCCCATCACCGTCGGTCTGGCCCTGGCGTTCCTGATCATGTTCGTGTCGGTGCCTATCATGCGGCTGGCCGCGCTGGTGCGACGCGAGCAGAGCGCCGATGTTCCTCTGGTCACCGACGCCAAGGCGTACGAGACCGTTGCCGCCCGCGTGGTCGAGGCGCTGGGTCGACACGGCATCGCCCTGAATGCGGCCGAACCCGGCTGGTGGGTCAAGGCGCCTACCCGGATCCTGGCCTGGTTCGGCGGCGCGGCGTTCAGCGCGTTCGTGCCCGCGCAGATCGAACACTATGAGGCGCCCGGGCTGGCCATTTCTTTCTACACCAGCGGCATCCTTCTGCGCGGCAAGGGCCAGCGGCTGACGTTCGCCCACGGGATCATCGAGGAGACCGTGGTCCATTGCGACGGGCTGCAGACCACGGCGCCTGAGGCGCAGGAGCTGGAGCGGCGGATCAGGCGCACCTGGAAGGTCTTTGACGCCGATCCGGCGGCCCACGCCGGGTCGCCGCGGCTGCTGGAGCAGGTCGGCCAGCTGGCCAGGGACCTGGCCACGCTGGACGTCGAGTACGACCAGTGGCAGGTCCTGTACCGGCAGGTTCTTCAGGTTGAACGCGCCGTTCGTGGTGAACGGCAGCTTCTGGATCAGTCGTCGTCGTCGGTGGGCGACGGCAAGGAGGGGGCGATGAATTCTGGCGAAAAGAACCAGGGCCAGCCGGCCGTGGCAAACAAGGTGGCGACGGCCGCAGGGCGCGGCGTCGTCTTGCCGCCGCCCGGGGGCAGGCCGGCTGCCGGGCTGTCGACGGCCGAGTTGATCGGAGAGATCACCGATCAGGTCAAGCTGCTGGCCAAGGCGCAGATCGATCTGGCCATGGCCGAGGTCAAGGCCGACGTGCGGGCCGAGGTGAAGATGGCGGCCGGCCTGGGCGTGTCAGCTGTGGCTGGCCTCTTGACGGTGAATCTGCTCCTGGTGACGGCGATATTCGCCCTGGCGCGGGTGATCCCCGGATGGGCCGCCGGCCTGGCGGTCAGCGGAGCCGTGTTGCTGATCGCCGCGATGGCCGCCGCCTTTGGCTGGGGCAAGCGGGTGCGGCACCCGATGGAGCGAAGCCTTCATGAGCTGAAGGAGGACGTGCAATGGTCAAAGGAACGGCTGGCCTGATGGGCGGCGCGGAATCAACGCCGGCGGACGGCGACGGCGAACCGACGAAGAAGGACAACCCGGAGGCCGAGGCCCAGCGGCTGGAGGAGCGGGTGGACGCCATCCGCGACAACCTGGACGGCCTGGTCAGCGAACTGGATCACCGCCGCCACGAGTTCATGCGGCAATTGCGCCGCTATGCCGTGCCGGTCGCCGTCGGGGCGGCTGCCCTGGGTCTCGCCGTCGTGGGCGGCGTGGTCTGGCGACGCGTTCGCCGGCCGTCGCCGACCCGCATCCAGCGCCTGAGCGCCGCGCTGGGACGCGCGGTGGACCACCCGGAGCGCGTCGCCCCGAAGCAGACATCGCCGTCGGTGGCGAGAAAACTGGTCATGGCCGCGGGCGCCGCCGCGGCGTCGGTGGTGGCCCGGCACCTGGCGCAGCGCTGGGTGGCAGAACGTCGCTAGTCGCTAGGAGGAACGACTGTCGGCAGGTCGACGACCTGCCGGCGGTCAGCGCCAGTATTCCTGCGCCTCGTCGGCCAGCTCGGCGGGAACGGTGGCCGCCCCCGTCAACCAGTGGCACAGGTTGGCCATGCCAAAGCCGTCCTTGGGGGACACGGCGAAGACGCGCAGGTCCGGGTTCACGCGGAAGGCGTTGGCCAGACAGGCGTCGATGTCGAAGTCCAGGTATGGCAGCAGATCGATCTTGGTCAACACCAGCACCCGCGCCGCGCGGAACACGTGCGGATATTTCAGCGGGGTGTCTTCGCCTTCGGTGACCGACATGACGACCATCTTGGCCCGCTCGCCCAGGTCGAACAGGGCAGGGCACACCAGGTTGCCGACGTTTTCGATCAGCAGCAATGAGCGGTCCGGCGGGTTGAGCGCTACCAGCGCGACCTTGACCATCTGGGCGTCGAGGTGACCGCTGGTGCGGGTGTTGATCTGCACGACCGGGCAGCGGGCGGCGCGGATGCGGGCGGCGTCGCGGTCGGTCTCTTGATCGCCCTCGATGACCGCCATGGGGATGCGATCACACACCCGGTGAACCAACGCCTCCAGAAGCGTGGTCTTCCCCGAACCGGGGCCGCCCATCAAGTTGAATGCGGCGATGTGGCGTCGTGCCAGCAGCGCGCGGTTAGAGGCGGCCAGCTGGTCATTCTTCTCCAGCGTGTCCTGCTTCAGGCCTCCGTCGCAGCCACAGCTGGCGCACATCAACGGCGAAAATAGGATCGGTCCGTGTCAGGTCAAGTGGGCGGCCCGCTCTTCCGGGGAACTATTTTGCGATCCGCCGTTTCCCTGACGGGTCGTCCAACCGGTGATCGGGTATCGCCTCAACAACTATGAAATAAAATCCCGCCTGGGAGAGGGGGGAATGGGGACCGTTTACCTGGCGGAACACCCGTTCATGCGGCGCAAGGCGGCCGTCAAGGTGCTGCGGCGGTCGCTGACGGAGGACCCCTCGGTGGTCAGCCGGTTCATGAACGAGGCGCGCGCCGCCAACGCCGTCAACCACCCGAACATCATCGACATCATCGACGTCGGCACGCTGCCGGACGGCGTTCCCTATCTGATGATGGAGTTTCTGGACGGGGAGAGCCTGGCAACGCGGCTGGCGCGCCTTGGTCGCCTGACCGTGCCCAAGGCGCTGGAGTTCGCCACGCAGACGGCGTCGGCGCTGGCGGCCGCCCATGCCGCCGGCATCGTTCACCGTGACCTGAAGCCGGACAACCTGTTCGTGATCCGCGATGGGACCATCCCCGGCGCTGAACGGATCAAGGTGCTGGATTTCGGGATCGCCAAGCTGCGCGCCGACGTGTCGGGCTCGGTCAGCGAGACGTCGAACGGCGTCCTGATGGGCACGCCGTACTACATGTCGCCGGAGCAGTGTCGCGGGCTGTCGTCGGAGATCGATCTGAGGACGGACATTTATGCGCTGGGCGTGATCCTCTACGAGATGTTGTGCGGGGCGCCCCCGTTCCAGAGCAAGGCCGCCGGCGAGCTGCTGATCAAGCACATCTCCGTCGCGCCCCAGCCACCGCGCCAGCTCAACGCCGACATTCCCCCGGCCATCGAAGCGGCCATCCTGAAGGCGCTGGCGAAAGCGCCTGCCGACCGCTTTGCCAGCATGGACGCCTTCGCGGCGGCGCTGAGCTGGCCGGGCAGCCGGTCGTCACTGGCGCGCGCGGGGGCTGGCCAGACGGACGGGGGTACGCCGGTCGGCACGCCGGTGGGCACGGATCTCCCCACCGTGGCGGCGCCGGCGCGGCGGCGCGAGCAGATCACCACCTTTCGCGAGGGGGCTGCCGAGGTGACACCGCTGCCCCCGGGAGTTCCGCGGCGCAAGCGAATGCTGCCCTGGCTGGCGGCCGGGTTCGCGATCGCGATCGGCGGTGCGCTGTCGGCGCGCCTGCTGGTGCGCGGGTCGCGCTCCGACGCATCGACGCCAGGGGTGGGGGCGGTTCATCCCGTCGCCGTCACCTCGCCGCCGGAGGCTCCGGTCGTTGTCTCGGCCCCCGCCAGGGAACCGTCGCCGCCGACGGCGCCACCTCCACCGGCTCCGGTGATTCCGCCGCCGCTCACCGTGGCGCCGCCGCCAAACGTCGTCATACAGAAGAGCGTATCGGTCGAGGAACATCGCCGGTCGTCGAGCGTGCGTTTCCGGGCGAAGGCGGCGCCGGCGGCGGGCGGACCCGTGGCCGCCATGGGGACTTCGTCGGCGCATCCCGCCGAACGACCGAGCACAGAAATGCCGGCGACGCCGCCGCTCACGGTGAAACCGAAACCGCCGGAACCGCCGCCGCCCGCTCCCGGTCTGGCGGCGCCGCCTCCCGGCAGAAAGGCCAAACGATGGTGATGGATCGCGCGCGTTCGCTGGCAGTGGGATTGGTGGTGACGGCGACGCTGGCGCTGGTTGGTGCCGCGCCCGCTGTTGCGCAGACGGCCCAGACCGGCGCGGCGACCAGCACGACCGACGTTCGCGAACAGGAGGCGCGCGCCGCCTGCGCGGCCGGGCGGGTCGACGAAGGGGTGAAGATCCTCGCCGAGCTTTTGGCCCAGACCGAAGACATGACCTACGTCTTCAACCAGGGACGCTGCTTTCAACAGAACGGCCGCCCCAAGGAAGCGCTGACTCGCTTTCGCGAGTTCCTGCGGCGCGCCGGTCCCGCCGACGCCGACGCCAAGAAGGAAGCGGAAGGCTTTGCCGCCGAGCTGGAATCCGAGATCGCCGCCGACGAGGCCCGCAGCGCCAAGGTCGCCGCCGAGGCGGGCGACGGTGGGCGGACCCTGCGCCTGACCGGGATGGCCCTGGGCGCGGGCGGCGTGGCGGCGGTGCTGGTCGGCCTGGGCCTCAGCCTCAAGGTTCGTTCGCAGAAACAGGACACCGAGGCCTACGCCCGCCGCAGCGATCTCGACTTTGCCGAGCTGGATCGAAAGATCGCCGCCGGCAACCGTTACGAAGCCTGGCAATGGCCGGCCTACCTGCTGGGCGCCGCCGCGCTGATCGGCGGCGGGACCTGCTACTGGATCGGCCACACCCGCATCCCCACCGAGCACGTCTCGCTCACCGCCCTGGTGACCGCGTCGGAAGTGCGCGGGGTCGTGGAGGTTCGATTTTGAGGCGACGGGCGGTACCGGGCGCGCTGGCTGGCGCACTGGCTGGCCGGCGGCCGGGCGTTCTGCTGGTCGTTCTGCTGGTTTCCGGCGCCAGCGGCTGCGCGTTCGATCCCCAGCTGCCGAACGCCCGCTATCAATGCGCCACACCGACCCAGTGCCCGGAGGGATTCTCGTGCGTCAAGGTCAGCGGACTTTTTCTCAAGGATGGAAACCCGCTCAGCGTGTGCTGTCAGAACGGCAACTGCGCCAGCGGCCTCGACGACAGCGGACGACCCAAGGAAGGCGTCATCGGACGGGCCGAGCTGGCCACCATCGACTTTGACGCCTCGAGGCCCGTGACCCGCGACGGCGGCGACGCGATCGGAACGACGCCAGGACAGGACGCCAGCAGCGGCGGCGCGGGCGGTGGCGGTGGTCCGGGCGGGGAGGGCGGCGGCGGATCGGCGGGCACGGGCGGTGCGGACGCATCCGTCGTCGTCGGCGACGCCGTCGGCTCCGGCGGCACCGGCGGCGCCAGTCCGGACGCCTCGGGCAGCGGCGGCGTCACTGCCGGCAGCGGCGGCCGCATGGGCAGCGGCGGCGCGGCGGTGGATGCCCCGCCGGTCTGCCAGCCAGAGTGCACCATCGGCGATGTTCGCTGCGGTCCGGGCGGCGGCACCCAGGCGTGCGCGTTCTCCGCCGACTGTTACGTGTGGAGCGCCGAGAAGACATGCGGTCCTCACGCCAGGTGCAGCGGCGCGCCCCGGGCAACCTGCACGTGCGAGCCACCGCCCGCCGGTTGCATGGCAACGGCCGGCTCGTTCTGCTCCAGCGGCACGACGCTGGAGAGCTGCACCGCCGACAGCGACAGCTGCATTTACAAGCAGGCGCCCAAGACCTGTCCCGCCGGCAAGCCCTGCAGCGGCCCGTACGGCGCCGCCAGCTGTTCGTGCGCGGCGCCGCCCGCCAGCTGTCAGAACGTCACCGGCACCGTCTGCGACGGCACGGGCGGCTACGTTCGCTGTCAGTACGACGGCAACATGTGTCTGGCCATCCAGGGAACCACGACCTGCTCGGGCGGCCAGCAGTGCTCCGGTGCCGCGGGCAGCGCGACCTGTCGGTGCCTGGCCGATCCGCCCGAGTGCCTGGGCGTCAAGAACGGCACCGTCTGCATGGGGAACAGCGTGGTCAGCTGCACCACCAACGCGGAGGGGTGCGTGACGGCCAGCCAGGCGAAGACGTGCAACAGCAGCAAGCCCTGCGGTGGTCCCGTGGGCGCCGCCGACTGCACCTGTCCGGTGGTGGCGGCCTGCGCGGGGCCCGGCCAGGCGAACGGCAGCACCTGCTCGGGCAATGACGTGGTGACCTGCGCCGCCGACGGCAACGGCTGCCAGCAGGTGTCCGTCATCCACTGTGATGCGCGCAAACCGTGCGGGGGCCAGTATCCCGGCGCCGCCTGCACGTGTCCCGCCGCGCCGGCCGAGTGCCTGAGCGGCGGTGCCTTCACGGCAGGGCACGTGTGCAAGAACGGCGTCCTCGAGACCTGCGGCAGCGACGGGGCCGGCTGTCCCGCCGTCGTCGATTCGGGCGGCTGCACGGCGCCGCAGACCTGTCAGGGCACGCTGCCCGGCGCCGCCTGCGCCTGTCCGGCGGTTCTCGCCTGCACGGGCGGCAATCAGAACGGCGCCCACTGCGCGGATGCCAGCACCCTGGTCACCTGCAGCGCCAGCGGCGCTTGCCAGCAGGCGGCCACCACCGCGTGCAAGATGATCGCCGCCGAGGGCTGCGTGGGAGCATTCCCCAACGCCACCTGCGAGAAGGCCTACGGGTACGCCGTCGATCTCACCGGCTCGGGAACCATCGCCGCCGAATTTCTGTTCACGGTCTCCGTCCAGGTGGACGCGCCCATCACCATCAAGCGACTGGGCCTCATCGCCCGGGCCGACAGCGGCCACGTCCGCATGGCCATCTACACCGACAACGCCGGCGTTCCCGACACCTGGAAGGCGTCGGCCATCGGTTCCACGCAGACGGTGAAGGCCGGGCGAAACGAATATGTCGTCAACGATCTGTCGGCCACGCCGACGGTGCTGACCGCCGGCAAGTACTGGGTCGTCGCCGTCTTCGAAGCCGCCACGCAACTGGCCGAGGGCGGCGCCCTGGTTCCCGTCCGTTACAACAACGCCTGGACCCCCTGGAACACGCCGTTCCCCCACGCGCCGCTGTCGTCCACCACGCCGGACAGTCTCAGCGCCGTGAATTTCTATGTGGTCGGCGTGCCGTGATATCCACTAGCGCCAAGATGAGGAGCCTGATGTTCCATTTGCCCAACCGATTCTTACGGACGTCTCTCATCGCCGTCGTCGGCGTCGCCGCCGCCCTGGGAACGCCCACCGTCGGCCAGGCACAGACGCGCTGTTTCCAGCGCGTGGGCGGTGTCCCCGGCGCGTACAACCAGCCACCCGACTGGTGGACCGCCGGCGCGACACCCCTGGGCAGCATGACCGGCCGCTTCGTCGACGATCCCCGCTGGCAAGGCGCCTCCGCCTTCAGTCACGTCAGCGACACCGCCCGCTTCCGGACGCTGGTCGAGACCGAGGGCGCCCAGCGCTTCCTGGTCATGTCCTGGCACATCCGGGCCGATCCCACCGCCACCAACGATCGGTTGTATGTCGGTTTCTGGGACGAGAGCTCGACGCGCGGAAACGTCTTTCGCATCGAAAAGGCCATCGCCGCCGCCACCCCGGTCAACGGCGGCACCTACGCCACCGGCGCGTACAACGGGCGTTTCTATAACAAGGTGGGCGCCGGCGGCTGGGGATTGAACAACACCGGCGGGTTGATTCCGCCGCCGCTGCCGACCTGGTTGAAGAACGACACCCGCGTCGACGTCTTCTGTTCGGGCGCCGTCTGCGACGAGTGGGCCGTGCGCATGCGCATCCCCATCGATCCGGCGGCCGACGTCACCGTCAACGATCCGACCGGCGTCAAGATCACCGCAGGCGGCGTCTTTCGGTTCTGGTACCAGGTGCAGGACGGCATGTCGCTGGGCACCGCGGCGGCGTACAGCTGGCCGGAGGGGACCTCGGTCGCGCAGGAAGGCAACCCGCCCTGTTCGGCCATCCCGCCGTACTGTTTTCCCGATCCCAACGACGCCACCAATCCCTGGAACCGCGTGCAGGACACCGGGACGTGCAACGGCGAGATCGGGCTGCTGGCGGGCGACACCTACGCGAACAGCGCCGGTTCGATCCAGGTGAATCTCACGGGGTCGAACGCGTTTCATGCGCGCCCCACCAACTTCATGTCGGCCGGCCAGCCGGGGAACGCCGTCAAGGCGACGTTTCGCATCGCCAACTGGGGCTCGGCGGTGGGCGTCTCTCCACAGTGGTTGCCTGTCTGTACGGATCAGGTCGGGATCGCCGGCACCGTTCCGCCCACCACCGGCAAGTTCGACATCGTATGCAACTGGACGGTGCCGAACCCGTGCGACTTTCGCGCCGTCGGTGACGGGTGCGGGAACGGCTCGCGAACCACCGACCAGTGCATGCTGGTCGATCTCGCGTCGGCGCCGGGCGGCGGACCCTATTTCTTCTCACCGCAGAGCGCCTGGCAGAACATGCTGTTCACCGGCGCCTCGCGGATCGTGAAGACCGCGGTGGTCGACATCAAGGGGCTGGCGCCGATCGCCGGGGGCGGCCCGGCGCGCGACCTTTACGTCTACGTGAAGACGCGCAACATGCCCGGCCGCGTGTCCGGCGGCGATGCCCCGCCGCCGCCCGACCTGGAGCGGCTGCCGCAAAGGACGCGCGAGCGTCTGTCGCAGGTGGCGTTACCCAAGAACGGCGTCGTCGACAGCGCCACCGCCCGTCGAATCCAGGAGGCGGTGGGCAGCGGCGCGCTGACCTACGACGACGTCGAGACCATCATGCCCACGTACATCGCCTACGTCTGGCACGACACCGGCCGCACCCTGGGCGCCGGCGCCGACGCGGTCAAGGTGCTCGAGCCGCAGCCGGCCTTCGGCATGTTCGCCTGGCACGACGGCAGCCTGAACGGCTGGCGCCAGGCCTTCGAGGGCAAGGACGTCGTCGAGATCAGCCCGAACTTTTACAGGATCAGCGTCCCCAACAACGGCGCGGTCACCGTCACCACCCGCATCACCGCCTGCGAGCTGCCGTTGTGCGCCGACCACTACTTCGGGCGCGGCATGCTGCTGTTGCTGCTGATCCTTCTGCTGTTGTTTATCTTGGTCGTCGTCCTGATCGTGCGGCGGCTGACCAGCCCCTAGTCGAGTTCTTTCTCCCTCTCCCCGCTTCCGGTCCGCTTCCGGGGAGAGGGTCGGGGTGAGGGGCAGGATGCGGTATGTTTGGCGGCACAAGTGCCAACCATACGTACTCTGACGACCCTGCTGCTCCTGACGACCGCCGGGGCCTTCTCCTGCCGGACACCGCAGTCCCAAAGCCCGCGCGACGCCCAGACCGATCAAGGGCCGTCCCCAAGCGACGACGCCGCCTCCTCGGACGCCTCCACGCCGGTGGTCCTCAACCCGCCGCACACCTTCGTCACGCTGTTCAAGTGGCGCTACAAGGACATCGCCACCGAGTGCGCGCGCTTTCTGGGTCCGAACGGCTACGGCGGCGTGCAGATCTCCCCGCCCAATCCCCACATCACCCGCAGCGCCTGGTGGAACATGTACCAGCCCACCAACTTCACAAATCTGGTCAGCGACCAGGGGAACGAAGCCGACTTGCGCGACATGATCAGCGCCTGTCACAAGGCCGGCGTTCGTGTTTACGCGGACGCGGTCGTCAACCACATGACCGGCACCTCCGGGGTCGGCACCGACGGCGCTCCGTTCGCCGGCGCCACATCTTATCTGGGTGGCATCACCCCCACTTTCTTTCATCCCGACTGCGCCATCCAGGGCTCCGACTATGACACCAACCGGAACAACGTCGTCACCTGTCGGCTGGTGTCCTTGCCCGACCTGGCCACGGAGACGGCGCCGGTCCGCGCATTGATCGCCGGTTATCTCGGCAAGCTGCGCGACCTGGGCATCGACGGTTATCGCATCGACGCCGCCAAGCACATGTGGGCCACCGACATCCAGGCGTTCCTGGCCGGCGTTCCCACCACCACGCTGGCCGGCGAGCCGCTCTTCATCGCGCAGGAGATCATCCCCGACGGGACCGTCAACCGCAGCGACTATTTCGTCAACGGCACCATCAACGAATTTTCGTACACGTACGCGCTGCGCGACGCCTTCCGCAGCGCCGGCGGCGCCTCCGTCGGCCAGCTTCCGGCCATGGTGGGGACGGGCGACGGTGGCGGCACGCGCCAGGTGGTGCCCAGCGCCAGCGCCACTGTGTTCGTGAACAACTGGGACACCGAACGCGACGAGGGGCAGTCGCTGAACCTGACCAGCGACGCCGGTGGCCATTACGATCTGGCGAACATCTACATGCTGGCGTCGCCTTACGGCCGCGCCAACGTCGAATCGGGATTTTCGTTTCTCCGCACCGGCGCCAGCGGCGGCTCCGACGCCAACGCGCCGGCGGCCAGCCCCTACGACGCCACCGGCAACGCCGTCATCACCACGACGTGCGCCAGCGCCGCCGCCTGCGGCTGGGACTTCGTGCACCGCTGGACCACCGTCTACCCGATGGTCGCCTTCCGGAACGCCGCCGCCTCCCAGCCCATGACGGACGTCCAGACCGGCAACGCCAACCAGCTGGCCTTCGGGCGCGGCGCCGTCGGCTTCGTCGCCATCAACAATGACGGCGCGGCCAGCTGGAACACCACCTTCACCACCGGCCTCCCCGCCGGCACCTACTGCAACATCATCCACGGCCTGCTCAGCGCCGACGGCAAGACCTGCGCCGCTGACTCGGTGACGGTGAACGACAGCGGCGCGTTCACCGCCACGATGGGACCGCTGGGCGGGACCAACCTTCCCGCCATCGCTATCTACACAGGGCAGAAGGTCAGGTAGGCGGCTCAAGGTCGGTCCACCCCTGACCCAGAACGACGACCGGGATGCGCCCGGTGTTCACATCATCTTTGAAAATGTCGGGTCGACAGCTCCCGCCAGGCGGCGGGACAGGCCATCGTCGTCGCTGGAACCGGTCTCTGACAGACATCGGGCGCGTTTCAGACAAGAAGTGGACATCCTTTATGGCGTCCCGAGAGCATCATTGAACGTGAGTCAATTGCTCCGAATCGGGAAGCGCATGACAACAGTCAGGGTCTCCTCGTTTCAGGTTGCCTTCGTGGTCGCGGTGTTCGCTGCCAGCGTCGCTGCGGGCGGCGGTTGCGCCGGTATCAAGAAACAGGGCGCCGACTCTGCGGGGTCGGGCGGGAGCAATGGCGGCACGGGCGGCGCCGGGAATCATGGCAGCGGCGGGAGCGGCGGCGTCATCGGCGGATTCGGGGGCGACACGCCCAGCGGTCCCATCGTGGAAAACCCCGCCACCTGCGCCGAGGCGGCCACCTCCCACAGCTATGTCGGCTGTGAATTCTGGCCCACCATCACCGCCAACCCGGTGTGGACCGAGTTCGATCCGGCGGTGGTCATCGCCAACGGCGGCATGGTCCCCGCCACCGTCAGCATCGACGGCCCGGCGGGTTTTCACAAGGACGTCACCGTGGCGCCCGGACAGCTTCAGACGGTCCTCCTGGCCTGGGTGGCCGAGCTCAAGGGGCCAGAGTTCTCCACGGCGAACACGTCGGGCGGCCGCCTGAAAGAGTCAATACGCGTCGACGGCGGGGCCTATCACATCAAGAGTGGTGTCCCGGTGACGGCCTGGCAGTTCAACCCGCTCCAGTACGTCAAGCAGCAGTGTCCGGAAAATCCCGGTGTGAAGAGCTGTCTCTCCGCCAGCGTGGACGCCTCGTTGCTGCTGCCGGTGACGGCGATGACCGGCAACTACCGCATCTTCGCCTACTCGTCGAAGAACGAAGGCGACGCCTGGGGCAGCGTCCCGGGCGGCATGGCCATCACCGCCACCGCCGACGCCACCAGCGTGAAGGTTCAGCTGGGCCCACGCTGTGGCGTCGAGCTGTATCCCACCACCGACCTGGGCACCTGCGTGTCGGCGTCGGCCAGGGGGGACATTCCGGCCAAGATGCCCGGCGAGATCTACACGCTGACGATGAACGCCGGCGACGTCGTGCAGCTGGTGGGCGCCTGGGCCAAGGATCCCCAGACCCGGAACGCCGACATCAGCGGCTCGGTGATCAACGCCGACAAGCCGGTCCAGGTCATCGCCTTCAACGCCATCGCCCAGCTACCCGACTATTCGGTGGCCAACGCTGACCACATGGAAGAGACGGTGCTGCCCTCCGAGGTCATCGGGAAGAAGTACATCGTCGTCCCGCCCACCACGGCCAAGGGGGTCGCCACCGGCCACGTGGTGCGCATCTACGGCAACGTCGACGGCACCCACCTCAGCTATCCCGAGGGCAAGCCGCCCGGCGCGCCCGACGTCATCAACGCCGGCGACATGATGCAGATCCCGCCCATGCCCGTGGGCCAGCCCGCCGCCGAGTGCGTCTCCGTGGCCGGCCACTGCATGCTGACCGATCCGTTCGTCGTCGAGGGCGACCAGCCTTTCGCCGTCGCGTCGTTCATGGTCGGCGGCACGCTGCAGATGCCCGGCACCGACGCCACCACCTCGCAGGGGGATCCGGCCATGACCATGGAGGTGACGCCCGAGCAGTTCCGCAAGCAGTACACCTTCCTGGCGCCCGCCGATTACCTGGAGAACTTCGCCGACATCCTGGTGCCCACCGGCGCCGCCGTGATGCTGGACGGGGCGGCGCTGGCCGACGCGCCCACCCCCATCGGCAACAGCGGCTGGGGTTTCGTGCGCGCCAAGCTCAGCAACGATCACGGCGGCGTTCACAGCCTGACCACCAACCACGACGGCGGCCTGGGCCTGCAGGTGGCCGGGTTTGGCTTCGCGACCTCCTACTATTATCCCGGCGGCCTCAACCTCAGACTGATTTCCAAGCCGCCGGTGATCATCATTCCCTAGGGGAGCGGCCCGCCTGATTCCCCGACGCTGACGGTACCGTCTTGACGAGGTACCCATGAAGACGTCTTCGCCCGAGAACGACAACAACAACGACGACAGTCATTGCCCCCGCCTGGTCAACCGGCGGACGGTCTTGAAAGGCAGCGCCGCTGGCTCGCTGGCGCTGGTGGTCTTGCCCGCCGGTTGCAGCCAGGCCGTTTCGCCACCCAGCGGGCCCGTCCCCGGCGGCAACGTCTCCAGCGTCCCCGTCGACAGTCTGCGGGTGGTCAGCGGCGAAAACGTGGCGCTGGGGCGCGACGGCGCCGGCCTCTACGCGATGTCCGCCGCCTGTACCCACGCCGGCTGCTTGCTGCAGACGGTGGGGAGCACGCCGGCCCGGGGGCTCAGCTGTCCCTGCCACGCATCCCTCTTCGACGGCAACGGCGCCGTCACCCGCGGACCGGCAACCGTCCCGCTCCAGCACTACCGGGTTGACGTCGCGGCGGACGGCGCGATCACCGTCCAGGGCGGACAACCGGTCTCCGCGGACGCGCGGACGTCCGTCGACTGACGTCAGAAGGGGTGGGCGCCGTGCGCGCCCATCGAGAACTCGGCCTGCAGAAACCCCACCAGCGCCGACGGTCCGCCGGCCATCCACAGGTTCTGGCCATAGAGCCGGAGGCGCGAGAACTCCGTGGGCGCGAAGGTCACCGACCCTGCCACGGCGATGACGCGCGGGACGCTGGGACCGGAGGGCAGTCCCGTCAGGTCGAACCGACCGCCCACGTACCAGCGCTTGGCCATCTGAACCACCGGCTCGGTGTACAGCGCCCCCTCGGTCGGTCCACCGTCGGCGATCGTGCGCGCGAAGTACTCGGTGCTCCACATCACACTCCCCAGCTCGCCCACCACGTCGAGTGGCCGCCACTTGAAGTAGAGGTCGGCGCCGTAAAGGTAATCACGGCGTCCGCCTGAACAGGGCGGTGTGGCGCACTCCGACGCGGTCGCGGTGGCAAAGTTGAGGCCCAGGAAGATCGACGTCGCGTCGGTGGGAGACCAGAACTGCTCCAGCACCGTCGTGTACGCCAGGTGATTGAGGCCGCGTCCGCCCCCGCCAAAGGTGGAGACCGTCCCGGCGCCAGGGTCGGACTCCGGCGCGCCGACGCTGAAGGCCTCGCCGTACAGGGTTGCGAACCAGGGGAGCCCCGGCAGCAACACCGACACCTGCAGGCCCGGCGCGCGGAACCCGTCGGCGCCGAACAGCAGCGGCGTCATCAGCGGCCGCCGCGTGAAGTGCTGCAGATGCAGGTGCTGGGTGTTGTTGCGCCCGACCTGCGAACGAAAGGTGCCGGCCTTGATCTGCAGGTTCGCCGGCAGCGCTGTCGTCAGCAGATAGGCCTCCTCGACCTCGATTCCTTCCAGGTTCGGGATGGTCAGGAACACGGCGCCTTCCAGATACGGATCGATGGCCGCCTGGAACGCCAGCTCGACCTCCTGCAGGGTGAAGCCCGGCTTTGCCGTCGCGGGATCGTCGCCCGACGGTGGAATCCCCATCCGCCGAAAGTCGGCGTCGTGCCGGCCGTAGTAACCGAAGCTGCCGTCGACGATCACCGAGGTGTCCGGGTTCAGCACCCCCGCGCCCGGCGGCCGAACAGCGGCCTGCGCGGTCTGCGGGCTCTGCTCGGTCGGCGCTGTCTGCGCGCTCTGCGGCCCCTCGGGCGGGGCCATCGCGGGCGTCGGTTCGGGCGGCGGCGGCGTTGCGTCCGGCACCACGCCCCCGTCAGCGGCCCACGCGGCGCTGGAACCCAGCATCAGCATCAGCACCAGCGGGAGCCCCACCGCCGACGCAGCGGCCGGCCGCAGCCGTCGAAAAAGGGTCCGGCCGATCAGCGCCGCGACCAGCAGCGCGGCGGCGAACGCGGTCTGCGTGGCGCCCACCGGCAGCTCGGCGCGAAAAGAGACCGCATAGCCGCCCACGCCGCTGGCCGCGCCGAACATCGTCGCCAGCGCGAACACCCCTGCCATCCGCGACGTCAGCACCAGCGCCGCCATCGCCGGCAGCACGCTGAAGGCGAACACCGGCATGGCGCCCAGCGCCCGCGTGCACAGCGCCACCGCCAGCCCCACCGACACGAACAGGAATCCGTTCAAGGCCCGCACGGGCATTCCCTGCACCCGCGCCCCCATGGGATCGAACCCGGCGAAGACCAGCGCCCGCCACAGGGCCAGGTGCCCCCCCAGCAACAGGACGGTCGCCGCGCTGACCAGAAACAGATCCACCGGCTGCACGATCACGGCGCTGCCGAACAGGATGGCCGCCAGATCGTGGGCCTCCTGGCTGATGCGGTCACCGACGATCACGGCGCCCGCGCCGCTGGTCAGGAACACGAAGCCCAGCACACTCTCGCGCGTCAGGTGCAACCGCACGGGATTGGCGATGAACAGCAGCGTGGCCAGCAGCGAGGCGGCGATCGCCCACACCACCGGCTCGAACAGCAGCGACGAGATCAGGTGAGAGTCGGGGCCGGTCTGATGTCCGGCGGCGTGACGCACCGGATCGACCAGGATGGGGATCCAGAAGGACAGCGCCACGCCCAGCGCCGCCGCCTGCGCGATCGCCGACGAGGCGAACACCATCCGCCGCAGCACCACGTGGACGCCGATGAATCCCAGCAACGCTCCCGCCAGGCCACCGGTGAGGATGGCGTCCTTGAAGACCGGAAGGTTCTCCCACAGCGCGCTCCAGCTGGCGGTGCCGTTCACGGCGTCACCTCCCGGCGGGCCAGAAACCGCCCGTAAAGGTGCTGGAAGCTGGGGGCCGCGTGCATCTCGGCGGCCGACGCAGCGAAGGCCACCTGATGATCGCGATCCAGCAGCAAGGCGTGATCGGCGCGCTCCAGTCCATCCTCGACCAGGTGGGTCACCATCACCACGGCGGCGCCATGCCGGGCCCGCAGCCGCTCGATCAGGGCCAGCACCTCGCGCTCGGCGGGCAGGTCAAGCGCCGCCGTCGGTTCGTCCAGGAAGATCACGTCTGCATCCTGCGCCACGGCGCGGGCCATCAGGACCCGCTGCTTCTGCCCGCCGGACAGATCATGCAGCTGCCGCCGGGCCAGCTCGCTGACGTCGGCCTCGGCCAGGGCGGCCTGGGCGGCTTTCAGATCGGCGCGGCGCCAGTGGCCGATCACGTTGCCGGGACCCTGTCGTCCCATCAGCACGAAATCACGCACCGAGATCGGGAAGATCGGATCCAGCGTCCCTTGCTGGGGAACGTATCCCAGGCGCAGGCCGTCGCTGCGCTCGACGGTGCCGGACACCGGGCGCTCCAGGCCAAGCACCGTTCGCACGAACGTCGACTTGCCGGCGCCGTTCGGTCCGATCACCGACCAGAATTGACCGGCGCCGATGGTGATCGACAGCGGCGGCAGGATCGCCTGCCCCCGATAGCCCACCGCCAGCGCCTTCACGGTGATCAGTGGCCGCCCGGGCTCCAGGACCGCCGGTGAAGCGCTCATGGCTTGTGCCCCCCACCGGCGGCCGCCAGCCCGGCCAGGAGATCACGCACCACCTCGTCGATGTGATCGCCATAGTTGCCCCCCTCCGGGGTCATCCCGGGAACCAGCACCAGGCGCGCCCCGCTCTGGACGGCGATCTGTTCGGCCACCGTCGACGGATACCAGCGCTCTTGCAGGATCACCGGCACATGCCGGGCGCGGATGGTGCCGATCAACTCGGCCACGTGGGCCGCGTTCGGCGGGATACCGGGCTTGGGCTCGATGGTCCCCGCCTCGACCAGGCCTGCCCAGCCGGTCAGGTAGACGAAGCTCTTGTGATAGGTGACCACCGCGGTGCCCCGATGGGGCGCCAGCGCTGCCTGCCAGCCTTGCACCCGCGCCGTCAGCGCCGCGGTGAACGTCGCGGCGTTGCGTTCGTAAAGCGCGCGGTTGTCGTGGGCCAGACCGGCGAAGGCCGTGGCCAGGAAACGGGCGACGGCGATCCCGTTGCGCGGATCCATCGTGAAGTGCGGGTTGCCGCCGGGATGGATGTCGCCCATCGATCGGTCGATGCGCTGCTGCGGCACCTCCAGCAATGGCACCGCCGTGGCGGCGACGATGTACCCGGGCGCGCCCTGCTGGATGCGGGGATTGCGCGCCCCGCGCACCAGCACCGGCAGCCAGCCTACCTCGTAATCCAGGCCCATCGACACCAGCGCGTCGGCGCGGTTGAGGTCCAGGATCAAGTTGGGGCGGGCATCAACAAAGTGCGGATCCTGGGTGGGCCGCGCCAGCAGCACCACCTGGCCGCCGTCGCCCAGCACCGCGCGCGCAATGGCGGCCAGATCGCCGACGGTGACGACGACGCGCAGGCGGGTGGCCGCGGGGGCGGATCCCAGACCAAGAAACATGGCCATGCTCAACGAGACAACGAAAACAAAGTGACGGCGTCGCATGCAGCGACCTCCTTCGGAAAGAGAATTGTCGACGGGACCCGCGGATCGACGAGGCGATCAGACGCTGGGGGGCGAGGTCTTGGGCGCGCTGGCCAGAACGGTCGAGCGTCCCGGGGTGGGCAGCGCCACAGGCGTCAGATGAATCGCCGCCGGCGGAGGGCTGCAGGCCGTGGCCACCGGCGCGGAAGGCGCCTGGATCCCACTCTGGACGATCAACGCGACCGCGCAGTGCTCGTGGCCGTCGGCGGCCTCGGTTGGCAGAGGGCTGACGTAAGACGACGACCCTTCCTGATCGCGCTGGGCGCCGGAGGCCGCTGTCGTTGCCGCCACCTTGACGTGGGTCAGCTCGCCGTGGGCGGCACAGAGGACGTGCCGCACCGCCATCTCATGCCAGGACGCCGTCAGCTGCGTCCCGCCCGCCATCAGCAGAACGGCCAGGGCCAGCCACCGCGCGGCGCGCATTCTCCTCATCTCGCCGATGAGGCTGATCTGGCTGGCCCGGGGGCGCATGCTTGCTCCTATGCAGCTAAGCGATTGAAGAGCAGGTGTCAAGAGGTGGCGCCTCCGAGCCATCGACGCGCTGGCGAGGCGCTCGGCTTTTTTTCGACGGGTCGGTACTCTGACGCGCGGGGACTGCGATGACCGACACCGCACCGGCACCGCTGCCGCCGCTGGAGCGGGCGTACGTCGACGCGATGGCGGCGTACATCAAGCG